>WBUW01000074.1 GCA_008933495.1 Pseudorhodoplanes sp. | reverse complement strand
CGACGGCACTGGCCGCCACGGGCGCGGCTTTCCCCGCTTTCGACCTGGGTTTCATCACTCCGGCCCGCGCCCAGCAGGCAAACCTCGCCGAAATCGCCAAAGCAGGTCCCTTGGGTGACGAAGTCGTCGGCAGGCAGGACGCCCCGGTGACGATCATCGAATATGCCTCGATGACCTGCGGACACTGCGCGGCGTTCCACAATACGACCTATCCGGAGCTGAAAAAGCGCTACATTGATACCGGCAAGGTCCGCTTCGTCCTGCGCGAGTTTCCGCTCGATCCCCTGGCCGCGGCCGGCTTCATGCTGGCGCGCTGCGCCGGCAAGGATAAGTATTATCCGATGATCGAAATCCTGTTCGAAAAGCAGAAGGAATGGGCGGTCCAGCAACCGCTGCCGCCGCTCACCGCAATCGCCAAGCAGGCGGGCTTTACGCAGGAGCGCTTCGAGCAATGTCTCTCGGATCAGAAAATCCTCGAAGGCATCGAGACGACCCGCGCGCATGCGGCCGAGAAGCTGGGCGTGAATTCGACGCCGACCTTTTTCGTCAACGGCAAGATCATCCGCGGCGCGGTTTCGATTGACGAACTGGCCAAGGAGATCGAGCCGTTCCTGAAAAGCTGAGCGCTTGCGGCCGGAGCGGCGCGCTTCCGCATTTTGCCGATTCGCGCAAGCGGCGGGTGTTGAATAGTTCCGCCGGGTCAAGGACTTGGGAAAAACACTCCGGGCCGCTTGCGGCGCCGCCCGACGCTGGCCATTGTTAATGCGATCGTCGATTCGCCGCCGCAACCGCTTGAGCGCGCGCGCGGATTCCCAATCGCTCCGGGCCGGGGCGCAACGACCCGATCAAGGGTGGAGTGCAATACCTCGATGAAGCTTACGCGGCTGCGTCTCATCGGATTCAAGTCTTTTGTCGAACCCACGGACTTCCTGATCGAACCCGGCCTGACCGGGGTCGTCGGCCCCAATGGCTGCGGCAAGTCCAATCTCGTCGAAGCCCTGCGCTGGGTGATGGGCGAGACCTCGTACAAGTCGATGCGGGCCGCCGACATGGACGCGGTGATTTTCTCCGGCTCCAATACGCGCCCGGGCCGCAACAATGCCGAAGTGGCGATGGCCATCGACAATTCCGATCGTGCGGCGCCGACGGCATTCAACGAGCACGACACGCTGGAAGTCTCGCGCCGCATTGAGCGCGAGCAGGGCTCGACCTACCGCATCAATGGGCGCGAAGTGCGCGCGCGCGACGTACAGATCCTGTTTGCCGATGCCTCGACCGGCGCGCGCTCTCCCGCGCTCGTGCACCAGGGCCGCATCGGCGAAATCATCCAGGCCCGGCCGGACCAGCGCCGCCGGGTGCTGGAGGAAGCCGCCGGCATTTCCGGATTGCACGCGCGCCGGCATGAGGCCGAGCTGCGGCTGCGCGCGGCCGAGCAGAATTTGCAGCGTCTGGAGGACGTCATCGGCCAGCTCGCCAGCCAGATGTCGGCCCTCAAACGGCAGGCGCGCGAGGCCGTGCGCTATCGGACGGTCTCCGCCCAGGTCCGCAAGCAGGAGGCGATGCTATATCACCTGCGCTGGATCAACGCGAACCAGGAGGTCGATGAGGCTGAACGCGCAAAAGACCTCGGCACGCGCGAAGTCGCCGCCGCCATGCTGGCCCAGTCCGAGGCGGCGAAGCGAAAGGACGAGGTTGCCGCCGCCGTCCCGCCGCTGCGCGAGGACGAGGCACGCGCCGCCGCCGCGCTCCAGCGGCTTGTGATTGCCCGCGAGACCCTCGACCGCGAAGAAGAGCGCGCCAAGGAGCGGCTCGCCGAACTCGGCCGCCGTCTGGTCCAGTTGGACGAGGACGTGGCGCGCGAGAAGCAGCTTTCCACCGATGCGGAATGGGCACTGAACCGGCTTGCGGCCGAACAGGATGCGCTGACGAGCGACCTGCAGGCCGGGGCGGCCAAACGCGGCGCCGTCGACGGACGGGTGGCCGACGCCGATGCGGTGCTGGCGGTTTCCGAAAAGAATTTCGCCGAACTGACCAGGGCATTGGCCGATCTCACCGCGCGCCGCAATCAGCTCGAAGGCGCCGTCCGCGACCAGGACCAGCGTCTTGCGAAGCTGGAACGCGAAATTGCCGAGGTCGAGGCGGAGCTCGCAAAGCTCGATGCCGGCAGCAACGGCCGGCATGATCTGGCGCAACTGCAGGCGGCGCTCGATCAATCGCAACAGGCGCTGGCCGAGGCCGAGGCGGCTGCGGTGCGCGCCGAGGCCGCCCATTCCGCGGCCCGTCAGGCACTCGACGTGGCTCAGCGTCCCCTGGCTGAGGCCGAGCGCCGCGCCAACCGCCTGGAGACCGAGGCCAAGACGCTCGCAAAAGTCCTGCACGTCGACGCCGGCAAATTGTGGCCGGCCGTGATCGACGATGTCACCGTCGAAAAGGGTTACGAGGTGGCGCTCGGCGCCGCGCTTGGCGATGATCTGGAAGCTCCGGTCGACCCGAAATCGCCGATGCGCTGGAGCGGGGCAGCCATCGATCCCGCCGATCCGAAACTGCCCGATGGCGTCGAGCCGCTGGCCAATTATGTACGGGCGCCCGAAGCGCTCGCGCGGCGCCTGGCCCAGATCGGCCTTGTCGAGCGCGCCGATGCCGCGAACCTGATGCCGCTGCTCAAGACCGGCCAGCGCCTTGTCTCGCGCGAGGGCGATCTGTGGCGCTGGGACGGCTTTGCCGTCGCGGCCAACGCACCGACGGGCGCCGCCCGCCGGCTCGCCGAACGCAACCGCCTCGCCGAGATCGAAGCCGAGTTGCAGGCCGCACGCGTCGATGTCGAAAGCAAGCGCCATGTGGCGGCGCAGGCGCAGGACGAGGTGGTTTCCGCCGCCCAGGCCGAGGCCAATGCGCGCGCGCGCTGGCGCGGGCTGCAGCGCCAGTCGAGCGAAAGTCGCGAACGCCACGCCGCCGCCGAGCGCGAAATCAGCCAGCAGGCCGCACGTCTGTCCGCCCTGACGGAGGCAAAGACGCGCCTGCATGCGGCGCGCGCGGAAGCCGAAGCCGCCAAGGCCGAGGCGGCACGCCTGCTGTCGGAACTGGCACCGGTTGCCGACCTCGAAGGCCGGCTCAATGCCGTGCGTGCGCAGATCAATACCGAGCGCGCCCAAGCGGCGGAGGTGCGCGCCGAATCGCAGGCGCTCGCGCGCGAAGCCGAAATCGCGCGCCGGCGGCTTGACGCCATCGCCGGCGAGCAGAAATCCTGGATCGAGACCAAAGAACGGACCGCAAACCAGATCCTGGCTCTGGAAGCGCGCGGCACCGAAACCCAGGCCGAGCACGCAGTGCTCGCCGATGCGCCCACGGCTTTTGCCGAAAAGCGCGTCGCTTTGATCGACGAGGTGGAGGCTGCCGAGAAAGTCCGGCGCGAAGCGGGCGACCGGCTGGCGCAGGCCGAAAGCGCGCTGAAGGATGCCGATGCCGCCGTTCGCGCGACCCTCGATGCGCTAAGCGCCGTGCGCGAACACTCGGCGCGGACCGAGGAACGCAGCGCGGCGGCCAAGCGGCGCGTGGCCGATGTCGCCCACGAAATCCATGACATGCTCGAGGTCGAACCGCACGAGGTGGCGGCGCTCGCCGAGATCGCCGCGGGCGCCGTGCTGCCGGCGCTCGCCGACATCGAGGCCGAACTCGAGAAACTACGACGCGACCGCGAGCGTCTGGGCGCGGTCAATCTGCGTGCGGACGAGGAATTGCGCGAGGTCGAAACCCAGCACGGCACGCTGACCGCCGAGCGCGACGATCTGGTGGAGGCGATCAAGCGGTTGCGGCAAGGCATCCAGAATCTCAATCGCGAGGCGCGCGAGCGGCTGCTGGCGTCGTTCGAAGTGGTTAATAATCACTTCAAGCGCCTGTTCACCGACCTGTTCGGCGGCGGGCAGGCCGAGCTTCAACTGATCGAAAGCGAGGATCCGCTCGAGGCCGGTCTTGAAATTCTTGCCAAGCCGCCCGGGAAAAAGCCGCAGACGCTGTCGCTGCTCTCCGGCGGCGAACAGGCGCTGACGGCGCTGGCGCTGATTTTCGCGGTATTCCTCACCAATCCGGCGCCGATTTGCGTGCTGGACGAGGTGGACGCGCCGCTCGACGACCACAATGTCGAGCGTTTCTGCGACCTGCTCGATGAGATGGCGCGCTCGACCGAGACCCGCTTCATCATCATCACGCACAATCCGATCACGATGGCGCGCATGAACCGGCTGTTCGGCGTGACCATGGCCGAGCGCGGCGTGTCGCAACTCGTATCGGTCGATCTCGAAAGCGCAGTGAAAATCATCGATCAGGCCGGGGCGGCCTGACCCGCGTTTCACCGCCGGACCGCCGGGCATGAGCGGCCGGCAGTGCTGCCCGTTCTGCATTGCATAGACTGTCGGCGGTCATATTCACCAAAAGGCAAGTGGTCGGGCGTTATAAAAATAAACTGAAGGTATTGATCCGTCCGGTTTTCGTCATGGCCTGCAACCCAAAGGACCAACGGCGCAACAGGCGCCGGTCGCTTCGCTACCCCGCCCGCATCGTGAGCGTTGACGGTCGGGAAACCATGCCGTGCGTGGTGACCGACGTGTCCCAGACCGGCGCCCGGGTGAAGGTCGAGGACGGCGGTTCGCTGCCTGACGATTTCATCCTGCGGCTTGCCGGGGGCGAAAATCCGCGCCGGGTCTGCCATCTGGTTTGGCGGGCGAAGAGCCAGGCCGGCGTGCGCTTCGAGAAGGAAGGCGCCAAAGCCGGTCCGGGCGGAGCGCGACCGGGCCAGCCGGCCTGAAGGACCTGACCCCTCCCGCTACCGACGCGGCCGGCAGGAACGCCGGCATCCAATGTCGCGCCGTCGGTCCGCCCGCCGGCTGTGGCGTTCGCGCGTCCATGTGGCCGCCCGGCTGCAGGCTCCCTATATAGGCGCGAAGCAGTACCGGTTTGCCGTCAGAGTGGTCCCAGCGATCAGGGTTGACGCCCGGCTTGCCAAACGTCATTGAGCGCAATGCCGGGTCGCCGCCCGCGGAATCGATCATGCCCATCCGCCTCGATAGCCAGTCCCCGGATTTTTCCGGCCGGTTCGCCGATTTTCTCGTCACCAAACGCGAAACGGCGGCCGACGTCGAAACCGCCGTTCGCGACATCGTCGCCGACGTGGTCAAGCGCGGCGACGCGGCGCTGGTCGAACTGACGGCCAGGTTCGACAGGCTCGACCTGAACCGCACCGGCCTGCGCGTCTCGGCAGCCGAAATCGACGCCGCGGAAAAAGCGTGTGCCCGGCCCGCGCTGGCGGCGCTGGCGTTCGCGCGCGAGCGGATCGAGGCCTTCCATTTGCGGCAGCGGCCGAAAGACGACCGCTTCACCGACGCGCTCGGCGTCGAGCTCGGCAGCCGCTGGACCGCGATCGAGGCGGTCGGCCTCTATGTGCCGGGCGGTACCGCTGCCTATCCCTCGTCCGTGCTGATGAATGCGGTGCCGGCCAAGGTTGCCGGGGTGCCGCGCCTCGTCATGGTCGTGCCGGCGCCGGACGGCGTGCTCAATCCGCTGGTCCTCGCCGCCGCCAGGCTTGCCGGTGTCGATGAAATCTATCGCGTCGGCGGCGCGCAGGCCGTGGCGGCGCTCGCCTACGGTACGCAGAGCATCGCCCCGGTCGCCAAGATCGTCGGGCCCGGCAATGCCTATGTCGCCACCGCCAAGCGGCTCGTTTTCGGCAAGGTCGGGATCGATATGATAGCCGGCCCGTCCGAAGTGTTGATTCTGGCCGACCGGAGCGCCAATGCCGACTGGATCGCGGCCGACCTGCTCGCGCAGGCCGAGCATGACGAGGCCGCGCAATCGATCCTGATCACCGATGACGAATCCCTGGTCGCGCGCGTCGAGCAAGCGGTGGAAGCGCAATTGACCACCTTGCCGCGGGCGGCGGTCGCGCGCGCCTCTTGGCGCGATTTCGGCGCGACCATTGTCGTGAAGAGGCTGGCCGACGCGGTCGCGCTGGTCGATGCGCTCGCACCGGAACATCTGGAACTGGTGGCGGAAAATGCCGACGCGCTGGCCGGGCAGATCCGCAATGCCGGGGCGATTTTCATCGGCGGGCATACGCCCGAAGCGATCGGCGACTATGTCGGCGGCTCCAACCACGTGTTGCCGACCGCGCGCTCGGCCCGTTTCTCGTCGGGTCTTGGGGTGCTGGATTTCATGAAGCGCACGTCGATTCTCAAATGCGGGCCGGAACAGCTTCATGCGCTTGCGCCGGCGGCAATTGCGCTCGGGGAGGCGGAGGGGCTGGATGCGCATGCGCGCTCGGTGGCCATCCGGCTCAATCGGCGATGAGCTGCGAAGACAAGCGCTTCTGTCTCGTCGAGGTCCGGCTCGACGAAAATTCCATCGGTCGTTCGGGACCCGATATCGAGCACGAACGGGCGGTCGCGATCTATGATCTGATCGAGCAGAATTCGTTCGCCCCGGTCGATCATGCGGGCGGCCCCTATGTGCTGTACCTGAGCATGGCCGAGAGCCGCCTTGTCTTCGACATCCGCACCCAGGACGGCGCGCCGGTCGTTGCGCACTTTCTGTCGCTGACGCCGTTCCGGCGGATCGTGAAAGACTATTTCCTGATCTGCGACAGCTATTACCAGGCGATTCGCACCGCGACGCCGGATCGCATCGAGGCGATCGACATGGGCCGCCGCGGCTTGCACGACGAAGGCTCGAACATCCTCATGGAGCGGCTGAAGGACAAGGTGACGGTGGACTTTAACACCGCGCGACGGCTGTTCACGCTGATCTGCGTCCTGCACTGGAAGGGATGAGGCCGGGCGATGGCGGCGGGGTCGCGCATCGCAAGGCCACAGGCGGTGCTGTTCGCTTGCGGACTGAATTCCATTCGCTCGCCGATGGCGATGGCGATCACGCGCTGGTTGTTCGGCAAGACGATCTATGTGGGGTCCGCCGGGGTCCGCAAAGGCGAACTCGATCCGTTCGCGGTTGCGGTGATGGAGGAGGTCGGTCTCGATCTGTCCAAGCACAGGCCGCAGACATTCGAGGAGATCGAGGAATGGGAAGGGCTCAATTTCGATCTGATCGTGACGCTGTCGCCGGAAGCCCATCACAAGGCGCTTGATCTGACGCGCACGATCGCCGCCGAGGTGGAATACTGGCCGACGCCGGACCCGAGCGGGGCGGGCGGAAACCGCGAGCAGATGCTCGATGCCTATCGGGAGGTTCGCGACCAACTTATGAAACGGATCAAGGAACGGTTCAGCCGGTCGGCGGGTGGCAACGAATGAGCATTTTGGTTGAGACTTTGGGCCGATTCCGCTAGGTTCCGCGGCCATTCGAGGTCCCACGAGGCCGATGGCGTTGGCCGGTTTTCCGCCCCGGTCAGCACGAGCTGGATTTCGTATGTCGAAGGAAGAACTGCTGGAATTTCCCGGTGTCGTCACGGAACTGCTTCCGAATGCCACCTTCCGCGTCAAGCTTGAGAACGACCACGAGATCATCGCCCATACCGCCGGCCGCATGCGCAAGAACCGAATCCGCGTGCTCGCGGGCGACAAGGTGCTGGTGGAAATGACGCCTTATGATCTCACCAAGGGCCGGATTACCTACCGGTTCAAATAATGTCCGCGACCGGTATCGCATCCGGCACTTTCATCAGGGCAGACCATCCATGCGAGACGAAGCAACCATTTGCCGGAGCCGTTCCGGCGATGACGGTGCGAAATGATCGGCCGTCCCAAACTTGTGCTCGCTTCGGGTTCGCCGCGCCGGCTTGCGCTGATCAACCAGGCCGGCATTGAGCCGGATGCCTTGCAGCCGGCCGACATCGACGAGATGCCGCTCCGGGGCGAATTGCCCCGCGCCTGCGCCAACCGTCTGGCGCGCGCCAAGGCGGAGGCCGCGCTTGCCGCCGTGCGCATCGATGAGGAATTGCGCGGCGCCTATATCGTGGCCGCCGATACCGTGGTCGCGGTCGGCCGCCGCATCCTGCCGAAGGCCGAACTGCTCGACGAGGCGGCACAATGTCTGCGCCTGCTCTCGGGACGCAATCACCGCGTCCATACCGGAATCTGTCTTGTCACGCCGAAGGAAACCTTTCGGCAAAGGCTGGTCGAAACCCGCGTGCGGTTCAAACGGCTGACCGAAGAGGACATCGAGGCCTATCTCGCCTCCGGCGAATGGCGCGGCAAGGCGGGCGGCTACGCGGTGCAGGGCCTGGCCGGCACCTTTGTCGTCAAACTCGTCGGCTCCTACACCAACGTGGTCGGCCTGCCGCTCTATGAAACCGTCGGTCTGCTGGCGGGCGAAGGCTTCCCGGTTCATTTCGGCTGGCTGAACGCCTGAGGGCTTTTGGCCTTGACCCGTGCTCCTCCGGGGCGCTTGAATTTTTTGCGGGAATGGACGCGCCGGGACGAACATGAACCTTGCATATTGGCTTGAGCGGGCCGGCCGCAGTCATCGGGACTGCCCGGCGGCGGCCTGTGGAACGCGGGTCGTGCGCAGCTATGGTGCGCTGGCCGAGCGGGTCGCGCGGCTGGCCGGCGCCTTGCGCGGGTCCCTGGGCCTGCAGCCCGGCGAGCGAGTCGCTATCATCGCCAAGAACAGCCCGGAATATCTCGAAACGCTTTACGCGATCTGGCACGCCGGTCTCGCGGCCGTTCCGGCCAATGCCAAGCTGCACGGCGCCGAACTTGGCTACATTCTCGAGCATTCCGGCGCGCGCGTTTGCTTTGCGTCGGCGCCACTCGACGCCGAGATCGCCCCGCACGCGCCGAAATCGCTCGAACGGCTGATCGTTATCGGCAGCCGTGAGTTCGAAGCACTATTTGCTGCCGACCCCGTTGCCGTGACGGCATGCGAGGCAAGCGATCTCGCCTGGCTGTTCTATACCTCGGGCACGACCGGACGCCCGAAAGGCGCCATGCTGACGCATCGCAACCTGATCCAGTCGAGCCATGCCTATCTTGCCGAAGTCGATCCGACGCAGCCGGGCGATCTGCTTCTGCACGCCGCGCCGATGAGCCACGGTTCGGGCATCTACATCATGCCGCATGTCATGCGGCTCGGGGTCAATGTGATTGCCGAATCCGGCGGCTTCGAGCCGCAGGAGATTTTCGGGATCGTGCGGCACTGGCCGCGCCTGTCGATGTTCGCCGCGCCGACCATGGTGAAACGTCTGGTCGAGTCGCCGACCGACTGCATTGCGGAGAATTTCCGCACCATCATCTGGGGCGGCGCGCCGATGTATTTCGAGGATGCCGTGCGCGCGCTCGACCGGTTCGGGCCGCGGCTTGCGCAAATCTACGGCCAGGGCGAGAGCCCGATGACGATCACGACATTGTCGAAGCAGGACATCGCGGCGCGCGATCATCCGCGCTGGCGCGAGCGGCTTCTGTCGGCGGGGCGGCCCTATGGCTGTCTCGAGGTCAAGGTCGCGGACGCGCAGGGTCGGGCGCTGGCCGCAGACGAGACCGGCGAAATCCTGTGCCGCGGCGACGTGGTGATGCCGGGTTATTGGCACAATCCGCAGGCCACGGCCGCTTCGCTCAAGGACGGCTGGCTGCATACCGGCGACGTCGGGGCGTTCGATGCCGACGGCTATCTTACGCTCAAGGACCGCTCGAAGGATCTCATTATTTCCGGCGGCTCGAACATCTATCCGCGC
>WBUW01000073.1 GCA_008933495.1 Pseudorhodoplanes sp. | reverse complement strand
ACCTGTTCGCTGCCGCTGTCCGACCCGGCGCAGATCGCGCACGCCGCCCGCGCCATGCGGCCGCGCAGCGCCGAGCCTGACGCAAAACCGTAACGGCCGCGGTCTCCCGGCTACGGCGCCGCCGCCGCCGCGCCCCACCGGCGGTCGACGACCTGCGCAACCGTCGTTTCCAGCATGTTGCGCAGCCAGACATGGGCGGGATCGCCCTGGAAACGCTGGTGCCAGGCCATGTACATCGGCAGCACCGTCAGCGCCGGCGGATGATCGCCCTTCAGCGGGATCGGCGCCACCGCAAATTCCTTCATCAGCCAACGCTGCAACAGGCCCGGCATGCTGGCGAGCATGTCGCTGCCGCGCAGAAAAGCCGGGATGCCGTAAAAATTCGGCACCGAAATGGCGATGTCGCGGCTGATCTTGTTGGCTGCCAGGCGGCGGTCGAATTCAAGCCGCTCGTTGTCCGGATAGATCACCGTGATATGGCGCGCCGCCAGATAGCTTTTCGCCGAGCGCGGCGCTGCCCGGATCGCCGGATCGTAGAAGCAGACATAGCGATCCTCGAACAGGAGCTTCTGGAAAATGTCGGTGGCGGCCGGCGGCCGCGGCGAAATCAGCAGCTCGCAGCGGCCTTCGCGAAGGATGTCCGCGCTCGGCAGGCCGGAGGGAATCACCCGCAGATCGACGCGCCCGGCCTTCGCCGCGATGCGCTTGAAAAGGACCGGCAGCAGCAGGTCGCGCTGCAGGTCGTTCGCCGCCACCGTCAGGCTGAGCTGCGCCGCCGCCGGATCGAACATCGCCCCGCTGGCAAACGACCGCATGTCGTCGAGCAGTCGATGGGCTTCGCGCGCCAGCGAATGCGCGTGCGCGGTCGCGACAATGCCGCGGCCCGATTTCACGAACAGCGGATCGGCGACAATCTTGCGCAGCTTCTGCAGGGCGTGGCTGACCGAGGACTGCGTCACGCCAAGCCGCATGGCGGCGCCCGAGACCGAGCCTTCTTCGAGCACCGCCAGGAAGAGCCGCAAGGCGTACCCGTCGAGCGCCAAATAATCGATTTTGTTCATGTATTATATGATAATCGATCTATTTATTAAGGGAATAGCCTTCGCGCACAATCCGGCCGGCAATGCCAAATGCGCCCGGACGCAACGCACGGACGGGCGCCGCTTCCAACCACAGGCAGGAAACAATGAACGTTCAACGGCAATATTTCCGCCGTGAGGGAGACGCTCAACCGGAGCCCTTCATCCCCGCGCGCAACCCGCTGGAATTCTTCCAGCGCGACCGCGACATGCACCCGCCGGCCTACGCGCCGATCTACAAGACGAGCGTATCGCGCTCGCCGCGCAAGGCGCTGCTGTCGCTCGACCAGTCGCTGTCCGAGATCACCGGCCCGGTATTCGGACACGACGACATCGGCATTCTCGATAACGACCTCGTCAAGAATTACGCCAAGACCGGCGATCCGGTCGGCGAGCGCATCATCGTGCACGGCCAGGTGCTGGACGAGTGCCGCCGGCCGGTGCCCCACACCCTGGTCGAGTTCTGGCAGGCCAATGCCGCCGGCCGTTACCGGCACAAGAAGGACACCTACCTTGCGCCGATCGATCCGAACTTCGGCGGCTGCGGACGCGCGCTGACCGACGAGAACGGCTATTATTATTTCCGCACCGTCAAGCCGGGCCCCTATCCCTGGCGCAACTACGTCAATTCCTGGCGGCCGGCGCACATCCACTTCTCGCTGTTCGGCTCGGGCTTGGCGCAGCGCCTGATCACCCAGATGTATTTCGAGGGCGATCCGCTGATCAAAATCTGCCCGATCGTCCATACGATCCCGGACGAGGAGGCGATCAACCGCCTGATCGCGCCGCTCGATATCAACGCCGCCGTCCCGCACGACTGCCTGGCTTACCGCTTCGACATCGTGCTGCGCGGGCGCCGCTCCACGCTGTTCGAAAACCGTCTTGAGGGGAACTGAGCCATGTCGCAGGCACTCGGATATCTCAAGGAAACCGCGTCGCAGACCGCCGGCCCCTACGTGCATATCGGTCTCATTCCGCACATGGCCGGTTTCGACATTTTCCAGAACAATTTCGGCAATGTGCTCGCCGGCGCCGAAACCAGGGGCGAGCACATCGTCATCGAGGGGCGGGTGCTCGACGGCACCGGCACGCCGGTGCGCGATGCGCTGCTCGAAATCTGGCAGGCGAATGCGGCCGGCCGCTACAACCATCCCGCCGACCGGCAGAACAAGCCGCTCGATGACGGCTTCCGCGGCTGGGGCCGCACCGGCGCGGAATTCGACACCGGTCTCTACCGGTTCGAGACCGTCAAGCCGGGCCGGGTTCCCGGGCGCGGCGGCCGCACCATGGCGCCGCACGTCAATTTCTGGGTCGTCGCGCGCGGCATCAATATCGGCTTGTCGACCCGCATGTATTTTGCCGACGAAGCCGAGGCCAATGCCGCCGATCCCGTCCTCAGCATGATCGAGCAGGCCGTCCGCCGCGGCACGCTGATCGCGCAGCGCGCAAGCCGCGGCGGCAAGCTGGTCTACACATTCGACATCGTGCTGCAGGGCGACAACGAGACCGTGTTCTTCGACATCTGAACGCGGCGCGGCCGGGAAACCGTCCGGACAAAAAGAAAATGGCCGGGGCAATACCCCGGCCATTGCCGTATCCGGGTCGCCGCCCGCGCGTCAGGTATTCATCGACTCGAAGAACTCGCCGTTGTTCTTGGTGTTGCGCAGCTTGTCGAGCAGGAAGTCGATGGCGTCCATGGTGCCCATCGGATTGAGGATGCGGCGCAGGACGTACATCTTCTTGAGCTGATCGGGCGCCACCAGGAGCTCTTCCTTGCGGGTGCCGGAGCGGGTGATGTCCATCGCCGGGAAGGTGCGCTTGTCGGCAACCTTGCGGTCGAGGATAAGTTCGGAGTTACCCGTGCCCTTGAACTCTTCGAAGATCACTTCGTCCATGCGGCTGCCGGTGTCGATCAGCGCGGTGGCGATGATGGTGAGCGAGCCGCCTTCCTCGATATTGCGCGCGGCGCCGAAGAAGCGCTTCGGCCGTTGCAGCGCGTTGGCATCGACGCCGCCGGTCAGCACCTTGCCGGACGACGGCACCACGGTGTTGTAGGCGCGGCCCAGGCGGGTGATCGAATCGAGCAGGATGACGACATCGCGGCCGTGCTCGACCAGGCGCTTGGCCTTCTCGATCACCATCTCGGCGACCTGGACGTGGCGCGAGGCCGGCTCGTCGAAAGTCGAGGACACCACCTCGCCCTTCACCGAACGCTGCATGTCGGTGACTTCTTCCGGACGCTCGTCGATCAGAAGCACGATCAGATAGCACTCGGGGTGATTGCTGGTGATGGCGTGCGCGATGTTCTGCAACAGCACGGTCTTGCCGGTGCGCGGCGGCGAGACGATCAGGGCGCGCTGGCCCTTGCCGATCGGCGCGACGATGTCGATGACGCGGGCCGACAGATCCTTCTTGGTCGGATCCTCGTGCTCCATCTTCAGCCGCTCGTTCGGATAGAGTGGCGTCAGGTTATCGAAATTGATCTTGTGGCGCGCCTTGTCGGGGTCCTCGAAATTGATCGTATTGACCTTGAGCAGCGCGAAGTAGCGCTCGCCTTCCTTCGGCGAACGGATATGGCCTTCGATGGTGTCGCCGGTCCGCAAGCCGAAGCGGCGGATTTGCGAGGGCGAGACATAGATGTCGTCCGGGCCGGGCAGATAGTTCGCTTCCGGCGAGCGCAGGAAGCCGAAGCCGTCGGAGAGGACCTCGACGACGCCTTCGCCGATGATGTCGATCTCCTTGCTCGCGAGCTGCTTGAGAATGGCGAACATCAGCTCCTGCTTGCGCAGCGTGCTGGCATTCTCAATCTCATGTTCCTCGGCGAACGACAGAAGCTCGACCGGAGTCTTGGATTTCAAATCTTGTAGTTTTACTTCCCGCATGCGGGTTGTCCTCGAGAGGGAGCGGTGCCGTTTGCAGAAAAAGACGAGAGGATCGAAACGGCACAGTCATGGAAGATCGCAGGTCTTGGCGTCAGGGTTTGGTGCCCCGGCCCGATGCTTGCACGACCCGATTCACGGAACGCGCATAACTGGCATCCGCCTGCGTTTGGGGGGATGACAAAAAGATACGGAACAAGTCACGATTCCGCAAGGGGAGACCGCGTAGCGCATGGCGCGGCTGTGAGTTCAGCCGGCTCACTCAGAACGGTTTCACGATCACCAGAATGACGATCACGACCATCAGAATGGTAGGTACCTCATTGATAATACGATAGAATTTTGCTGAATAGCGGTTCTGGTCGGCGGCGAAATCCCGCACCCGGCCGACCAGCCAGCCGTGCAGAGCCGACATTGCAAGCGCCAGCACGAGCTTGGCCTGAAACCACCCCGACCGGTAGAAACCGCCGTCATAGGCCAGCCACAAACCGAGCAGCCAGGCCACCATCATCGACGGATTGATGATCGCCTTCAGCAGCCGGCGTTCCATCAGCTTGAAGGTTTCCGACTGCCTGGAGCCCGGTTCCGCCTCGCAATGATAGACGAACAGCCGCGGCAGATAGAACATCCCGGCCATCCACGCGATGACGGCAATGACATGAAACGCTTTCAGCCACTCGTACATCAGCCGCGAAGCCTTTTCAGCAAATGCTCCACATTCGCGATTGGTGTTTCCGGCAAAATGCCGTGCCCGAGATTGAAGATGAAAGGCCCGTCGCAAAACGCTTCCAGCACCGCCGCGATCCCGGCATCGAGCGCCGTGCCGCCCGCCAGCAGCACCAGCGGATCGAGATTGCCCTGCACTGGCTTGCGGCGCTGGATCGTTTCCTTGGCGAACCTCCTGTCGATCATCCAGTCAAGTCCGACCGCATCGACCGCAATCTCTTCCACATAGCGCGGCAGCATACTCGATGCGCCACGTGGGAAGCCGATGATCTTCGCATCGGGAATCTGCGCCCGTACGCCGCGCACGATCGTTGCCGTCGGCGCGATGCACCAGCGCTGAAATTCCTCCGGCGGCAGGATGCCGGCCCAGGTATCGAAAATCTGCACTGCATCGACGCCGGCGCGAAATTGCCGCACCAGATATTCAATCGACGCTTTGACGAGACATTCGATCAGTCGGCTGAAGGCATCCGGATGCCGGTACGCAAAAATGCGCGCCGGTGCCTGATCGGCGGTGCCTTCGCCCGCGACCATGTAGGTCGCAACCGTCCACGGCGCGCCGCAAAAGCCGAGAAAGGTCACGCCCGGCGGCAGCAGATCTTTCACAAGTCCGATCGTTTCGTAAACTGGCGCAAGCACCTTGTGATCGATCTGCGCCGGCAGCGTTGAAACCGCTTGCGGTTCCTTCATCGGTTCGAGCTTCGGTCCTTCGCCGGTTTCGAACCGGACCTTGCGGCCAAGCGCATGCGGCACGACAAGGATGTCGGAAAACAGGATTGCCGCATCGAAGCCGAAGCGGCGGACCGGCTGCAATGTCACCTCGGCCGCGAGCCGCGGCGAAAAACAAAGGTCGAGAAATCCTCCGGCCCGTTCACGGATAGCGCGGTATTCGGGCAGGTAGCGGCCGGCCTGCCGCATCAGCCAGACCGGCGGAATTTTCTGGCGCTCGCCGTGCAGGACACTCAGGAGACATTTATTCACAGATGCACTCGCCTTCAGGGGCCGTTCATCATCGTCCAATAAGATTCTTGATTGTAGTGATTCCTATGCCGTGAACTGGACTCACGAATCCCCGTTAACAATTCATTCGTGCCCTGCACACATATCCCCAGAGCGGTCCGGAGAAATCTGATCGCGCATTTATTGCGTCCGGTAAAGGCTTTAACGCCGCGTTTTTCGGCATTCCCGCCCCGGCTCTTTTCACATGATATCCCGGTCTTGTCATGGTCTTCACAGGTCCGGATTTCGCGCCGGCGGAATTCGTCCGGCAGGGGACCGATGTGGATACGCCGAGCGGGTTTCGGCGGCCGGCGCTTGCGCCGGTGCGAAAGACATGGCCTCCTCCCCAGACGTCCACATTTCCTCCTGTGGAAGACCTATATGCCGACGCGCAATCCGGGCTATTTTCATCTGCACCTGATCTCGGATTCGACCGGCGAAACGCTGACCACGGTGGCGCGGGCGGCGGCCGCGCAGTACGAGAATGTCTCGCCGGTCGAGCATGTCTATCCGCTGGTGCGCACGCGCAGGCAGCTTGAAATCGCGCTCGCCGAGATCGAGCAGCAGCCGGGGATCGTGCTCTATACGCTGCTTGACGCGGATTTGCGCGAGCATCTGGTCGCCGGCTGCAAGAAACTCGGTCTGCCGAATCTGTCGATCCTGGGCCCCGTGCTGCAGCTTTTTCAGTCGTATCTGGGCAGCGAGACAAAAGCGCGCATCGGCGCCCAGCACATGCTCAACGCCGAGTATTTCAAGCGCATCGACGCACTCAACTACACGATGCTGCATGACGACGGCCAGCACACCGACGACCTCGAAGACGCCGATGTCGTGCTGGTCGGCATATCGCGCACCTCGAAGACGCCGACCTCGATTTATCTCGCCAATCGCGGTGTGAAGACGGCGAATGTACCGCTGGTACCGAACGTTCCGCTGCCGTCCAATCTCGAGACGCTCAGGAAGCCGCTGGTCGTCGGTCTCTATGCGACGCCCGAACGCATCGTGCAGATCCGGCAGAACCGATTGCTGGCGCTGCGCGCGCACCACGACACCGACGCCTATGTCGACCGGCACGCGGTTGCCGACGAACTTGCGATCGCGCGCAAACTGTGCGCGCGCAACCGCTGGGAGCTGATCGACGTTACGCGCCGGTCGATCGAAGAGACCGCCGCCGCGGTCATGAAATTGCTGGCCGAACGCCGGCGGCAAACGGTTCAGTGACGGCGATGAGCTTGTGGCTCCTGTCTTCCCCGGTCGTTCTCGCCTCTAAAAGCGAAGTCCGCCGCGCGGTTCTGCAGGGCGCCGGCCTGGCGGTCGATGTGCGGCCGGCCGACCTCGACGAACGCGCCCTGGAGCGGAGCTCCGGGACGGACGGTCCGGCGGCGGTCGCCGGCCTCCTGGCGCGCGCGAAGGCGCGCGCCGTCGCCGCATCCTTGCCGGGCCGCGTGGTGGTCGGCGCCGACCAGACGCTGGCGCTCGGGCAACAGCGGTTCTCCAAGCCGCGCGATCGCGCCGGCGCGCGCGCGCAACTGCTGGCGCTGCGCGGACAGCGCCACAGCCTTCATGCGGCGGTCGCCGTGGTCAAGGACGACAACGTGCTGTTCGAGCATTGCGGCACGGCTTATCTGACGATGCGAAATTTTTCCGATGCGTTCCTCGACGCCTATCTCGATTTGGTCGGTGCTGCGGCGCTGCGGAGCGTCGGCGGTTACCAGCTTGAAAAGGCCGGCGTCCAGTTGTTCGAATCGGTCGACGGCGATCATTTCACCATTCTCGGGTTGCCGCTCGTCCCGCTGCTCGGTTTCTTTCGCAGTCAGGGCTGGCTGCTGCGCTGACGCGGGATGGGTTTTCTTCGAATCGTCATCCCGCCTTGGTTCTTTGTTTGAGCATGATCTTTTCCGAAAATCGCTGCACAGGTTTCGGGATCATGCTCGAGGAGAAGCGAAGTGATAGTTCTCGGCCTGACAGGCTCGATCGGCATGGGCAAGACCACGACCGCGCGCCTTTTCGCCGAAGAAGGCGTGCCGGTGCACGATGCCGATGCCGCGGTGCATCGGCTTTACGACGGCGAGGCCGGCGGACTGATCGAGCGGGAATTTCCGGGGACGACGGTCGCGGGCAGGGTCGATCGCACCAGGCTCGCCGGCCGCGTCGTTGGCGATCCGCAGGCGCTGAAGCGGCTGGAGGCGATCGTTCATCCGCTCGTGCGCAAATCGGAAAACGCGTTTCTTGAAGACGCCCGCCGCCGCGGCGCCCCGGTCGTCGTGCTCGATATTCCGCTCCTGTTCGAAACCGGCGGCGACGCACGCGTCGATGCGGTCGTCGTGGTCACCGCGCCGGTCGAGGTCCAGCGCGAGCGGGTGCTGGCGCGACCGAGCATGACGGCGGAGAAATTCGAGGCCCTGCTCGCCAAGCAAATGCCGGACGCCGAGAAGCGCCGGCGCGCCGACTTCATCGTGGATAGCGGGCACGGCCTCGAACCGGCGCGCGCCCAGGTGCGCGACATCTTGGCGAAGGCCGCTACAATGACGCCCCGCCGCTGATTCGAACCGACGTCGGCAAAGACATGCGCGAGATCATTTTCGATACCGAGACAACCGGCCTCGACCCGGCGCAGGGTCATCGGCTGATCGAGATCGGCTGCATCGAGCTGGTGAACCGCTTCCCCACCGGCAAGGTGTTCCACCGCTATTTCAATCCGCAACGCGATGTTCCGGCCGAAGCCTTTGCGATTCACGGCCTGTCGACGGAGTTTCTGAAAGACCATCCGCTGTTCGAAAGCGCGGTCGAGGAATTCCTGGGCTTTGTGGAGGATGCACCGCTGGTCGCGCATAACGCGTTTTTCGATCTTGGCTTCATCAATGCCGAACTTGAGCGCGCGCAGCGGCCGCCGCTTGGGCGTGAACGGATCATCGATACGCTGATGATTGCGCGCCGGCGGCATCCCGGGGCGCCCAACCGGCTGGACGATCTGTGCGCGCGCTACCGGATCGACAATTCGCATCGCACCAGGCACGGCGCCTTGCTCGATGCCGAATTGCTTGCCGAAGTCTATGTTGAGCTGATCGGAGCGCGGCAGGCGGCTTTTGAACTGGCGGACAATGCGGTCGCCGCCCCATCCCCTGGAACGGCCGTCCAGGCGAGGCAGCGTCCGGTGCCGCTGGCCGCTCGCGTGAGCGACGCCGAACGCGCGGCGCATCGCGCTTTCATCGCCACGCTCGGCGAAAAGACGCTCTGGAACGATTACCTGTCGTGAGACGCGGACGGCCGGCGCCGGCAGCGCCGCCGGCGTCAGCTATTGCTGGCGGGCGCTTGGGCCTGGGCGAGCCGCTGGCGGTAGAGGCCGACGAAATCGATCGGGTCGATCATCAGAGGCGGGAAGCCGCCGTTGCGAACGGTGTTGGAGACGATCTCGCGGGCGAACGGGAACAAAAGGCGCGGGCACTCGATATACATGATCGGCTGCACCGCATCCGGCGGCACGTTCTGCAGGCGGAAAATGCCGGCATAGGCGAGCTCGAACTGGAAAATCACGTCACCCTTGGCTTCCGCCTTGCCTTCGATCGTGAGTTCGACCTCGAAGTCGGTGTCCGAAAGTTTCTTCTGGTTGACGTTGATCTGCAGGTTGATCGAGGGCTGATCCGACGGCTGCAGCGAACGCGGCGCGTTCGGATTCTCGAACGAGAAATCCTTGATGTATTGCGCCAGCACGTTGACCTGCGGAAGAGAATCCGGATTGGGCAGCGCGCTCGCCGTTCCCGCGGGGCCTTGCGGGCCGCCATTTGTCGTATTCGCCATAACATCCCCTCGAGTTTGGCGGTGTGGCTAACACAGCGCCCGACCCCGGACAAGGATCGCGGCCGGCGTCCGTTGCCCGGCCGTTCATTCCTTGCGGCGATCGATCGGCCGGTCGCGGACGCGCGCCCATTCGCTGGCATCGAGATCGATGACGTCATCGCGCACCGCACGGCGGAGAAAGCCAGGGCCGGCGACGCGGCGCTGGATGA
>WBUW01000072.1 GCA_008933495.1 Pseudorhodoplanes sp. | reverse complement strand
GCATAGAGCGCCAGCCGCCGAAGTGGGAACCCGGTTCGGCGCAGGATCGCGCGAAAATCAGAAAACCTCGACCATGATCCGATTCAATCTGAACGGATCATGCGTTAAGTCCCCGACGACGACGGACTGAACGATTTCGGCGCCGGGCTGATGACCTGCGGCCCGGACGGCGTCACCCGCATGACGGTAAGGCCGCGTTCATTGGTGCCGTCGGAGCGGAAGCGGAAGACGCCGTCGATCCCGGCAAAGCCCGACGGGTTCGTCAGCACCTCTTCCGAGAAGCGCTGCGGGCCTTGCGTCTTGACCAGCGCCGCGACAAGCGCGGTGGCGTCATAAGACAGCGTCGCGGTGCGCACGGGATCCTGTCCGTAGCGCTGGCGGTAGCGGCTCGTGAAACTCTTGAAGCCTGCGGCATCCGGCGCGGGAAACCATCCGCCCGCCAGCGCCGCTTCGCTGAAAATGCGCGGGTCGTCCCACAGCCCGGTGCCGATCAATTGGGTGCGTCTGGTGTTCACGCCGCTCGAAACGAGCGTCTGCGCCACCATCGGCACGGTGTCGGCGCCGTCAGCGATAAAGATCGCGTCGGCCTGTCCCGCCGCCTGGGCCACGACCTTGACGCGCGCGGCCATGCGCTCGCGGTCGATTTCGTAGCGTTCGAGCGCGACGATGCGCCCGCCGCGCCGCGACACCGCTTCCTTCAGCGCGGCTTCGATGACCGAGCCATAGGCATTGTCCTGCACCAGCGCCGCGAACGAACGCTTGCCGTTGGCAAAGGCATAACCGACCATCCGGCTGACGTCGGATTCGGGCAGGAAGCTCAGCAGGTGGACGCCGCGCGCCGCCACGCTGGCATCGGTCGAGAACGCGATCACCGGCACGCCGCGCGCGCGCGCAATCTGGCCGACCGCCTGCACCGACTGGGCGAACAAGGGCCCGAGAATGATCTCGGCGCCTTCGGCAAGGGCCTGCTGAGCGGCCTGCTGGGCGCCGAGCGAGGTGCCGCCATCGTCCTTGATCAGGAGCTGGATGTTGGGCGTGTTGAATTCCGCCAGCGCGAGCTCGGCGGCGTTCTTCATCGACTGCGCCACCAGACCGGCATTGCCTTGCGCCGACAGCGGCAGGATCAAGGCCGCCTTGACCTGGCCCTGGCCGATGGCCGTGCCCGGCTGCGGGGGAGCGGCGCCGGCCTGCTCGCCCAGTCCGGGGCCCTGTCCCGCGCAGGCGGCCAAAAGCAGCGCGGCGCCCGCAAGCAGGCCGGCCAGATTGGCTCTGTGCGGTGCCATCATGAACCGCTTCCGCTTGCTCCGGGACACTGAACCTTCCTCAAGAAACGCCACACGAGGCCCGGCGGCCAGTCCGCGTTTGCAATCTGGCATATTGTCGGCGATTGGTTAACCAAGCGAAAAACATCATAATTTGGGCCTCACCATGACGCGGGACCAGGCCACGTGCGGCTATCATATCCTGGGACGGACGGCAGCGGTCCCGAAACTGGCCGCCGGCCTCTATGTCGTGGCCACCCCGATCGGAAATCTCAAGGACATCACCATCCGCGCGCTCGAAACGCTCGCCGGCGCCGATGCGATCGCGTGCGAGGACACGCGGGTGACGCGCAAGCTGCTCGGCCATTACGGCATCCGCGTTCCGCTCACGCCCTATCACGACCACAACGCCGCGCACGCACGACCGAAACTGCTCGAACGCATCGGCGCCGGCGAAGCCATCGCGCTCGTGTCGGATGCCGGCACGCCGCTGGTCTCCGATCCCGGCTACAAGCTTGTGCATGAGGCGCGCGAGGCGGGATATTCCGTCACCTCGATCCCGGGCGCGACAGCGGTGATCGCGGCGCTGACCAATGCCGGGCTGCCGACCGACCGGTTTTTCTTCGACGGCTTTCTGCCTGCCAAGGCCGCCCAGCGCCAGCGCCGGATCGGCGCGCTGGCGCGCATTCCGGCAACGCTGATCGTATTGGAATCCGGCCCGCGGCTCGCCGAGACGCTTGCCGCGCTCGCGGCGGAGCTCGGGCCGCGCCAGGCCGCCATCTGTCGCGAAATGACCAAGCTGCATGAAGAAATCCGCCGCGGCCCGCTCGACCGGCTCGCCCGCCATTATGCCGAAGGCGGCGAGACGCGCGGCGAAATCGTCATCGTCATCCATCCGCCGGGGCAGAACGAGATGTTGCCCGATGCCGAGCAGCTCGATGCGATGATTACCGAAGCTCTGGCAACCGCCTCCGTCAAGGATGTCGCCAGCGAGATCGCCGCAATGACCGGGCTGCCCCGCCGTGACGTTTACAAACGCGCGCTCGTGCTCGCGAAGGAGCGTTAGATGGCGCCGCGCGGCGACCGGACGAAAGGTGCGTCGGCGCCGGCGCGGCAGGTGGCGTTTCGGCTCGGTCTGACGGCCGAGAACCGGGCCGCCGCCGTGCTTGTCGCCAAGGGCTACCGGATCGTTTCCCGGCGATGGCGCAGTCCCGCCGGCGAAATCGATATCGTGGCGCGGCGCGGAAACGTGCTTGTTTTTATCGAGGTCAAGGCGCGCGCGGCGTTCGACGCCGCCGCCTATGCGGTGACCGCCCGCCAGCAGCGGCGCATCGCGGCCGCCGCCGCGGCCTGGCTCGCCGTCAACACGGATGACGCGGGATGCGACATCCGCTTCGACGTGATCCTGGTCGCGCCGCGGCGCTGGCCGCGACACATCGAGGCCGCCTTCGACGCCGGCGGCTGACGGTCAGGCGGCGTTGAGCCGCTGGAAGAACTGGTCGACCTGGCCGCGGATATGGGTGGCCACCGCGCCCAGATTGTCGGCCACCGTCCTGGCTTCGGTGGCGTGCCGGTTGGTGGTCTCGGCGATACGGTTGACGCCGCTGACCTGTTCAGCGGCTTCCGCCGTGCGCTGCGAGGCGGTCTCGACGCTGCGCGCGATTTCCTGGGTCGCCGCACCCTGCTCGGTGACCGCGGCCGCGATCGACCCGCTGATGTCGCCGATCTCGCGAATGGTGCGCTCGATCATGGCGATCGCCTCGATCGAGCGGCCGGTGGCGGCCTGCATGGCGGCGATCTGCGCGGTGATCTCGTCGGTTGCTTTCGCGGTCTGCCCGGCGAGCGCCTTGACCTCGCCGGCCACCACGGCAAAGCCGCGCCCGGCCTCGCCCGCGCGCGCGGCCTCGATAGTCGCGTTCAGCGCGAGCAGATTGGTCTGGGCGGCGATGTCGTTGATCAGGCGCACGACGTCACCGATGCGGCCGGCGGCTTCATTCAGTTCCTTGACCGTGACATTGGTCTGCGCGGCCTCGCCGACCGCCTTCATCGCGATGTCGTTGGATTGCGAGACCTGACGCTCGATTTCGCGCACCGAGGAGGTGAGCTCGTCGGCGGCGGATGCGATGTCGTTGACGTTGGCGGAGGCTTCCGAGGCGGCGGTGGTGGCGCGGCCGGTGAGTTCGGAGGTGGTCGCGACGCCGTCCGCGATGTGCTGGGAGCCGCGGTGCACTTCCGCCGACAGCGCCAGCAGTTCGGCGAGGCTCTTTTCGATATCGGCGCTGAAACCCTCGATTTCCCTGGCCATGCGTTCATGGCGCGCGGTGCGCGCCTCGGCGTCGCGGCTGACGGTCCGGTTCAGCTCGCCGTTGCTGCGCATCGCCTCCTGGAACACCGCGATCGACGCGGCCAGCGCGCCGATCTCATCCTTGCGATGGCGATGGGGAATGTCGACCTTGCGGCCGCCGGCGACGGCTTCGGTCACCCGCGTGATGTCGGCAAGCGGGCGGATGCAGCTTCGCCAGATCATGAAGGCGCCGAAGCCGGCGAGCGCGACCGCGAAGGCGCCGAGAATCGTCATCCAGAACGCGGTGTTGTTGATCCCGCCCTGGACATCGGCGTAGATGGCTTTCGACTGGTTGGCATAAAGCTCTGCCAGCGCATCGAGATCGCGGTTGAGCGCCATGCGTACGCTGCGGTTGGCGTCGTTGTCGCCCCATTCGCGCCCGGCATGCGGGCCGATTTCGACGCCGCGCCGCACAAGCTCGCGGCGAAACTCCTGGAACTTGGCGATCCGTTCCGCAAACGCCTCGAACTGTGCGCGATCCTCGGGGCCGACGCGCGACCGCCAGTCCACGATCACCGCGGAAATCCGCTCGTTGAACTTGAGCAGGCCATCGCCGAAGCGCTTGGCGGTGGCGACGTCGGGCGCCATATAGACGCCACGCGAATCCATGACCACGGCGTAGATCAGGGCGTTGACGCGCTCGACATTGATGCTGCCGAGGAATGCCGATTCGAACCGGGCGGTGGTCGCCGCATGCTGGCGCGAATTGACAATCGCGAACGCGGCCAGCGCCAGCGTCGCGCCCGCGAGCAGCCCGAATATTGCATAGAGCTTTCCGGCGATGGACAATCTCAATACGGTCACGGAGGGTTCCTGGGTTGGAATCGTGCGCAACCAGAGCAGGCTGCAGCGGTACAATCGTCGTAATTTGTTAACCACAGGTTGTCGCAGATAATATCCTCGCCGGCCCTTCGCCCCGCCTTTCAAGCCACCGGGAACGCCCATGTCGCTGAATATCGCCGTGCAGATGGACCCGATCGAGCGGATCAACATCCGCGGCGATTCCACCTTCGCGCTGCTGCTGGAGGCCCAGCAGCGCAGCCACCGGCTGTCCTATTACACGCCCGACCGCCTCGCGCAGCGCGGCGACAGCCTGTTCGCAAGGGTGCAGCCGCTTTCCGTGCGCGACATTGCGGGTGACCATTTCACGCTCGGCGATGCGGAGCGCGTCGAACTGTCGTCGTTCGACGTGATTCTGTTGCGGCAGGATCCGCCGTTCGATCTCGCCTATATCACGACCACCCACCTGCTCGAGCGCATTCATCCCGGGACGCTCGTTGTCAACGACCCCGCCCATGTGCGCAACGCGCCCGAGAAGATTTTCGTGCTCGGCTTCGCCGACCTGATGCCGCCCACGCTGGTCACGCGCGACCTCGCCGAGATCAGGGCGTTCCGCGAGGAGCACGGCGACATCGTCATGAAGCCGCTTTACGGCAGTGGCGGCGCCGCGGTGTTCCGCCTGACCAAAGACGACCTGAATTTCGGCTCGCTCTACGATCTGTTCGCCACCACTTTCCGCGAGCAATGGATGGTGCAGAAATTCCTGCCCGAGGTGAAAGACGGCGACAAGCGCATCATCCTGGTCGATGGCGAATTTGCCGGCGCCGTCAATCGCGTGCCGGCGGCCGACGACCTGCGCTCCAACATGGTGCGCGGCGGCTTGGCGCAGGCCACCGACCTGAGCGCGCGCGAGCGCGCAATCTGCACGCGGCTCGGTCCGGCGCTGCGCGAGCGTGGACTGATTTTCGTCGGCATCGACGTGATCGGCGGCTATCTGACCGAGATCAACGTCACCTCGCCGACCGGCATCCGCGCGATCAAGAATCTGGGCGGACCGGATATCGCGGCGGCGATCTGGGACAAGATCGAACGCCAGCGCTAAAGCGGGATGACTTTTCCTCGACTCGTCATCCTGCTTTCGCGCTTTGTTTGAGCATGATCTTGTCCGAAAACCGCTTCACACTTTTCGGCATCATGCTTTAGGATTATCGCGTGAATGGACTGCGCATGCCCATGTCGCCTTGTCGTCGCCTGATCGTTGCCGCACTGATCCTGGCCTGCCCGGCGCCGGCCGCCTTTGCGGTCGGCAATTGTTACTTTCCCAAGCGTCCGCCGGCGACATTGAAGGACATGGGACCCTGCCGTTTCGATCCCGAGACGCAGACTTATGCCGGCGAACCGGCCGAGCAGGCGCGCTGCCTGTTGACCCCGGTCCTGCCGGTCGGGCATCTCGGCCCGCCGCTCATCGAGCTGCCGGACGCCTTGGCGCATTTTGTCGGCACCGGCCGCGACCTGCCCTCGCGCGCCGCGCTGCGTGCGCTTCTCGCGGATCGCGGCCTCATGGAAACGCTCGGCGACACGCTGTCGGAGGCCGTCGCCCATGCCCATGACGGCGACCCGCTGTCGCGCTCGGCGACCTATTTCGTGCTGCACGACACCTCGTCGCCCAATTTCCGCGGACTGCCGTGGCCGCGCGCGATCGACGACGATCCGAAAGTCAACAGCCTGGCGCGCTATCAATGCGCCAACCGGATCGAGCGGGCGCATGTCTTCATCAATCGCCGCGGCGCCATCCTCCTGGCGCACGACTTCATCGTGCCCTGGCGCGCGACCAAGTTCGAGACCGCGACCAATCACGGCAGCGCGCTGAAAGGACTGTACCTGCATATCGAGCTGATCCAGCCGCGCCGGGCGTTGTCGGGCTATGGCCGGCGCAACGATTTCCTGGCCCCCGATCCGGGGTTTACGCAAGAGCAATACGATGCGCTGGCGCTCGTCTACACGATCGCGAGCGTGCGCGCCGGCTTCTGGATGATTCCCGGCTACCATGCCGTCATCGACGAGGGCATCCGCGACAAGCACGACGACCCGCAGAATTTCGATCTCGACGCCTTTGCCGCGCGCCTGACGGCATTGCGCGCGGCGCTCGCCGGAGGACGCGAGGCCACGACTGGTTCCAACTGAACCTCATCGTGATCCGGCTTCTTTGATATTCCGCGATCCTGCGCCGGACCGGTTGGCACTTCGGCGGATCGGGCGGATCGGCAACGCGCCGACTTAAACGCAGTGCCGGGCTGCCCCTTGCTCGAGGTCGTAGACGTCGAGGCCGCGCCAGTCCGTCCCCGCCCGCCGCATGGCGTCGATCAGGTCCTCGAGGTCGCCGCCGGCCGCCTGGGCCTCCAGCCGGGCCCTGCGCGCTTCCCGGAGTTCGATTTCGAGCACTTTTTTGTCGATCATCTCACGCTCCCTGACGCATTTGCCGGGACCCTAGCTGAGTCGTTTTGTTCTGCAAATGTTCTTGTCGGCCGCCGGCGTCTCGCGTAGACTTTTTGCGGGGAAAAGGGCCGCGGGGATGGTCCAGCACGTATCGACCGTTGCGTTTGAGGGTATCGAGGCGCGGGCCGTCGATGTCCAGGTGCAGGTTGCGCCCGGCCTGCCGGCTTTCAACGTCGTCGGCCTGCCCGACAAGGCCGTGTCGGAGGCGCGCGAGCGTGTCCGCGCTGCCCTGATGGCTTCGGGCCTGGCGCTGCCGGCACGCCGCATCACCGTCAACCTCGCGCCGGCGGACTTGCCGAAGGAGGGCAGCCATTACGATCTGCCGATCGCACTCGGCCTGATGGCGGCCATTGGCGCGATCCCCCACGATGCGCTCGCGGGCTTCACGGTGCTCGGCGAACTGGGCCTCGACGGCTCGATCTCGTCGGTCGCCGGGGTTCTGCCGGCCGCGATCGGCGCCAATGCGCGCGGCGAGGGCCTGATCTGTCCGGCCGCCTGCGGGCCGGAAGCGGCATGGGCCAGCCCGGAAATGGAAATCGTCGCCGCCGCCTCGCTGATCCAGATCGCCAACCATTTCCGCGGCACGCAGGTGCTGTCGCGGCCGCAGCCGAAAATCCGCGAGATCGACGGCACGCCCCTCGACCTTGCCGATATCAAGGGCCAGGAAAGCGCCAAACGCGCGCTCGAAGTCGCCGCCGCCGGCGGGCACAATCTCCTGATGTGCGGGCCGCCGGGTGCAGGCAAATCGATGCTGGCGTCGCGCCTGCCCTCGATCCTGCCGCCGCTGTCGCCGCCCGAACTGCTCGAAGTTTCCATGATCGCCTCGGTCGCCGGACAGATCGGCGACGGCGCGCTGACCAGCCGGCGGCCGTTCCGCGCGCCACATCACTCGGCCAGCATGCCGGCTCTGGTCGGCGGCGGCTTGCGGGCGCGGCCCGGCGAGGTGTCGCTGGCCCATCACGGCGTGCTCTTTCTCGACGAGTTTCCGGAATTCCAGCCGCAAGTGCTCGATTCGCTGCGGCAGCCGCTGGAAACCGGCGAAGTATCGATCGCGCGCGCCAACCATCGCATCACCTATCCGGCGCGCTTCATGCTGGTCGCGGCGATGAATCCCTGCCGCTGCGGGCATGCCAGCGATCCGGGCTTTGTCTGCAAACGCGGATCGAACCTGCGCTGCATCGCGGACTATCAGGCGCGCCTGTCAGGACCGCTGCTCGACCGCATCGATCTGCACATCGACGTCCCCGCTGTCACCGCAAGCGACCTCATCCTGCCGGCGCCGACCGAGGGCAGCCGCGAAGCGGCCGCGCGGGTGGCGCGGGCACGCGCCATCCAGTCCGCACGCTATGCCGCGCTCGGGCTGCCGCATGCGCGCACCAATGCGCAAGTGCAGGGCCCGGTGCTGGAGGATGTCGCGCGGCCGGACGCGGCGGGGCTTGCGCTCCTGCGCGATGCCGCCGACGCCATGCGGCTGTCGGCGCGCGGCTATCATCGCGTGCTGCGCGTGGCGCGCACGCTCGCCGATCTCGACGGCACGGACAAGGTCGGCCGCATTCATCTGGCGGAGGCGCTTTCTTACCGCGCCCCGCATGACCGGATGCGTAGCGCCGCCTGAGCCGCACATCGCTTGCCGCCGGATCACCGGTAACGAAGCGTTAACCGCATGCCAATTCGCCGCAGGCCGGCGCTCCGCCGCTGAAGGAAATGGCAAGGGCCGGCGCGTAACGATAGCTGACAAGCGGAACCTCCGGGCCGGCGCCGTCTTAAGGACGCGCCGGCAAACGGACGGCCACAGGGACGTCAGCGTCATGCCGGAGCAGACCGGAAATCGAAGCATGCTTCGCGCCGTCCTGTCATGGACCCTGCGCGGCGCGAACCTGCTGATGATCGGCGTCGGCATCGGCTTTGGTCTGATGTTGGCGCGCCAGGATGAAGCTCACTACAATCCGCATCTGTTCGCGATCGGCGTATCCGGCCTCCTGGCGCTGACCTGCACCTTTGCCGCCTTTCTGATTTTCCGGGTCAATGTGTGGCGCGCCAGAGCGCGTTCGCTCGCCGCCCAGGCCGCCTTGCTGGCGGAGGATGCCCGCAAGCATGCCGATGCCGAAGCAAAGTCCCGCCGCTTCCTCGACGTTCAGGGCGACGCGATCGTGCGGCGCGATCCGGCCGGGACGATCCTCTTTGCCAACGACGCCTATTGCCGGCTCGCCGGCGTTGCGCGTGAAATGCTGATCGGGACCGCCCACAGGCCCGACATTCTCGAACAGGGCGAGCGGGCGACGCTTGCCGACGGCAACCAGATCCATGACCAGAAAATCGCAACGCCCGGAGGGCCGCGCTGGATCGCCTGGCAGGATATCCGCCTGCCGGACGAGGCCGGCGGCTTCGACACCCAGAGCGTCGGCCGCGACGTGACCGACCGGGTGAACGCCGAGCTGGCGCTTGCCGAGGCGCGCGACCAGGCCGAGGAAGCCAACAGCGCGAAATCGCGCTTCCTCGCCACCGTCAGCCACGAGGTGCGCACGCCGCTCAACGGCATTCTCGGCATGGCCGGCCTTCTTTCCGATACGCCGCTGACGCCGGAGCAATCGACCTATGTCAAGGCGGTCAAGACGTCCGGTGACACGCTGCTCTCGCTGATCGAGGAGATCCTCGATTTCTCCAAGATCGAGGCCGGACGGCTCGACCTCGACGCGCGGCCCTTCTGCCTGCCCGCCATGATCGAAGAGGTGGTCGAGCTGTTGGCGCCGCGCGCGCAGGAGAAGGGCCTTGAAATCGCGGCCTTCGTCGACGACCGCCTGCCACCGCGCATTACCGGCGACGTGGTGCGGCTGCGCCAGGTGCTGCTCAATCTCGCCGGCAATGCGATCAAATTCACCGCACAAGGCGGCGTCGCCATCGTCG
>WBUW01000071.1 GCA_008933495.1 Pseudorhodoplanes sp. | reverse complement strand
TACTCCGGATGTTTTGAGTTGTGTTGCATTGCGGGATACATGACGGCGCGGTGACAAACAACCCTACCATGGTGAGAATCGCCTGAAGGATAATCACTTAATTTTACAAAGGGTTGCGGGAAAAAGCGGCATAGCCCGGACAAAAAAGGGGCGATTGTGCGACGGCGAAAAAGTCCTGTCTTTCCGGGCGTCTTGGCGCCTGCGCGCGCCGCTGCGCGCCTTCCGCTGCGGGCGCGCAGCGAAAGGTTTCATCACGCTTGCGCGGCGTTCGCAGGCGCGGGGCAAAGCACGAGCTGGAACAAAATCGCAGAAGGCGCACAGGCCCCCCGGTGGACGGAGGCCCCGTGAGCGCCGACCGGATGGCGCGAAAGCAGGATGACTTTGCTTCGAACCGTCATCCCGCTTTGGCTCTTTGGCTGAGCATGATCCTGTCCGAAAACCGCTTCACACTTTTCGGGATCATGCTCTATTGCGCGGCGTGCTGGGCGTGCATGCGCGCGCCGCGCGCCATCAGCTTGTTCAAGGCACCGAGATAAGCCTTGGCCGAGGCCACGAGCGTATCGGGGTCGGCGCCGCGCGACGTCACTGCGTGATCGCCCTGCGCGAGCCGCACCGAAACCTCCGCCTGCGCGTCGGTGCCTTCGGTCACCGCGTGAACCTGGAAGAGCTCGAGGACGGCCTCGTGCGGCACCAGCGTCTTGATGCCGTTGAAAATGGCGTCGACCGGGCCGTTGCCGCTCGCCTGAACGGTCTGATGCCTGCCGTCGACATCGAGCGTGAGCGTCGCCGATTGCGGCCCCATCGTGCCCGCGATCACGGTCAGCGAGACGAGCTTGATGCGGTCCTGCGCGGTGGCGATCTCTTCGTCGACCAGTGCCTCGATGTCTTCGTCGTAGATGTGCTTCTTGCGGTCGGCCAGCGCCTTGAGGCGCAAGAAAGCGTCCTCAAGCTGGTTGCCGGCGAGCTTGTAACCCAGTTCCTCCAGCTTGTGCATGAAGGCATGGCGGCCGGAATGCTTGCCCATGACCAGCGAAGTCTGCTTCACGCCCACCGATTCCGGAGTCATGATTTCGTAAGTCTGCGCATTCTTCAGCATGCCGTCCTGATGGATGCCCGACTCGTGCGCAAACGCGTTTCGCCCGACGATCGCCTTGTTGTATTGCACCGGGAACGAGGTCGCCGCCGACACGAGCTTGGAGGCGCGCGTGAGCATGGTCGTGTCGATGCCGGTCCAGAACGGCAGGACGTCGCTGCGCGTCCTGATCGCCATGACGATTTCTTCAAGCGCAGCATTGCCGGCGCGTTCGCCGATGCCGTTGACCGTGCATTCGATCTGGCGCACGCCCGCCTTCGCCGCGGCGAGCGAATTGGCGACCGCCATGCCGAGATCGTTGTGGCAATGCGCGGAGAACACCGCCTTGTCCGCGTTGGCGACGCGTTCGCGCAGCATCTTGAACAGGGCGTAATATTCTTCCGGCACCGTGTAGCCGACGGTATCGGGAATATTGATGGTGGTGGCGCCGGCCTTGATGGCCGCCTCGACGCAACGGCAGAGAAAATCGTGCTCGGTGCGCGTGCCGTCCTCCGCCGACCATTCGACGTCGTCGGTATGGTTGCGGGCGCGCGTCACCTGCGCGATCACCATTTCATAGACTTCGTGCGGCTCCTTCTGGAGCTTGTATTTCATGTGCACCGGCGAGGTGGACAGAAAGGTATGGATGCGCCGGCGGGGGGCGGGCTTGATCGCCTCGGCGCAACGGTCGATATCCTTGGGCGCGGCCCGCGAAAGCCCGCAAATGACTGCGTTCTTGGCGCGCTTGGCAATCTCGTGCACGGCCGCGAAATCGCCTTCCGAGGCGATTGGAAAACCGGCCTCGATCACATCGACGCCCATCCGGTCGAGCAGCTCGGCGACTTCGAGCTTCTCGTCGTGGGTCATGGTGGCGCCGGGGCATTGCTCGCCGTCGCGCAAGGTGGTGTCGAAGATGACGACGCGGTCCTTATCGGACGGGGTCTGCGCGGTCATGGGAAGTTTCCTTCTTCTCGCATGCGCCTCGGTGGGCGCTCATCGGGGTTTGCCTGCAACCACCCCCTGAGTGCCCAGGCGCCAATGCCCGGCCGGCCCTCAGGGGCAGGTAAGAAGAAGCAGACCACCAATAATGAGGGAGGCGCCGGAAGCGGCGGGAGCCGTCCGGGTCATCGGGCGCAGGTCGAAGCGCGGTGACATTGCCAAACCCTCAAATTCCGGCCTCAGCGTCGCCAAACTTGGTAAATTGGTCGTTAACCGGGGCCGGACCGGCTCTCTTTTAGCGGATCATCCCGTCCGCGGGCAAGAGGGGCCCTGAGCGGCTCAGAGCCCGGCGCCCGCCCCGGAAATTCGCCTCAAGCCCGCGGCTTCGTGCGGCGAGTGGCCGCCTGCGCCCCGCCCTCGGCGTCAAGCGCCGCCTTTGCCTTCTTCAGTTCCGCGGAATGCTCGCCGGAGAGCGGAAATTTGAGGTCGAGTTTTTCCAATGCCTCAATCAGCGCCGCGGCAACGACGAGCCGGGAAAACCATTTGTGATCCGCCGGCACCACGATCCAGGGCGCGTCCGGAGTTGAGGTATTGCGGATCATGTCCTGATAGGCGGCCATGTATCTGTTCCAGAGCTTTCGCTCGGCGACGTCGCCCATCGCGAACTTCCAGCGCTTTGCCGGATTCTCGAGCCGTTCGAGAAATCGCCGGCGCTGCTCTTCCCTGGAAATGCGCAGGTGAAATTTGAGCACCACGGTCCCACTGCGCACCAGGTGGCGTTCGAAGGCGCAAATGTCGTCGAACCGTTCCTTCCAGATATTGCGCGTGACCAGACGCGGCGGAAGCTTCTGCCGGGCGAGGATTTCCGGATGCACGCGCACGACCAGGCATTCCTCGTAATGGGATCGGTTGAAAATGCCGATACGGCCGCGTTCGGGCAGCCGGCGCGCCCCCCGCCAGAGAAAATCGTGATCAAGCTCCTCGGAGTTCGGCGCCTTGAACGAATGCACGTCGCATCCGAGCGGGTTGACCCCGTAAAGGACGTGCTCGACGATGCCGTCTTTGCCCGCCGCGTCCATGCCCTGCAGGATCATCAGCACCGCCCATTTGTCCTCCGCGTAGAGCTTCTCCTGCAGGCGCGCAAGGCGCCGGCTATGCTCGGCAATGATTTTCTTGGCCTCGTCCTTGCCGATGCCGAGGCCGCCGGTGTCGGCCGGATCGAAGTCGGACAACTTGAAATTCGCGGGCCGGGTAATCCGATAGCGCTTGACCAGCTTGTCCGGCTTCATGGCGGTTCTCCGCGGCGAAGCGCCTGTCGCCCCCGCCATTCGTATTTCAAAAAGGCCCGGACGAAGTCTGGCATGTTTGGATCGAGATCGGCTAGCCCGCGTGCAACGTAGATGTCGGCCAATTCCGGATGCGCCTGTTGTGCGAGCGTTGCGCGGATGCGGGCGCGCAAGACATCGGCCGCCTCCCCGGCCCGCATGTGCTTGAGCAGGGCGATGCGGCCTTCGGCCCGGACCATGCTCCAGCCGGTCGCGATCGCGAGCTCATGCGGCGGAACACCGGTCTCCTCCGCGACCTCGCGGCGCACGCTGCCCTCAAGGTCGACGGTGTCGCCGCGCACATCATCGGGATCGGGCGTGCCGCCGGGAAAGTAGATCTTGCCGGCATTGGCAGTTCCCGCCGCCATGACGCCGAGCAGAAAGGCATCGTCGGAAGCCCGCAGCGCGCCGAGGGCAAAGCAGTTTTTCACCGAGCGATCCGGGAAACCCCAGTCGCGCCAGGCAATGAAACTGGCAAAGTCCGTGCGCAAAAAGGCGCCATGGAAAGCGCGCTCTTCGATCCGGTATTCGTGCAGCAGCAGAACCGGCCCGTTCCACAAGTCCGGCTTCTCGCGCTTGAGCGCGGCAAAATGCGCGGCAATTTCCGTGCGCTTGCGCTCCGCGAACGGCCACGGCCTGGGCGCAAAGCGCAGCGACAGGCGATCGATCGGGATAACCGGCAAAGCTTCAATCACGCCTCGATCGCGCCTTCCGTCACCACGACGGCCGTGCCGCCGATCGCGACCGACATTAGCTGACCGCCGCGGATGGTAAAGCCGACTTCGATCAGGCTCGGGCGCCCCATTTCAATGCCCTGCGCGATGCCGACCCGATGATCGCCATCCTGGCAGGCGCCGGAGGCGTGCAACAGCCCGGCAAAGGCGGCGGCGGCGGACCCCGTCGCGGGATCCTCGGGAATCCCCATGCCGGGCGCGAACATGCGGGCATGGAAATCGATGCCGCGGTCCGTCGTCTCGCGGCAGAAGACAAAGACCTTGCCCGGTCCGCCGATCCCGAAAACCTGTTCGAAATGCGCCGGATCGGGCCGGCATCGGGCCACGGCATCGCGCGTGCGCATGGGCACAAAGCAGAACGGCAAGCCGGCAGACCAGCGCGCCGCTGCAAGGCCGTCGATACCGTGATCGCCGGCGCTCACCCCCAAAGCCATGGCCAGGTCCGCAGCCGGCGGCAGGTCGCCCACGCGTTGCGGCAGGTTGGGGACCGAGAAACGCGCCCTCCCCCGTTCGGAATCGCGCGGCTCGAAACGACAGGCGACCGCGCCGACGCCCTCCTCCACGACCAAATCCCGCGCGGTGTGGGCGCCCTCCAATAGTGCGAGAAGAACGGCCGTCCCTACCGTCGGATGCCCGGCAAACGGCAATTCGGCCGCCGGCGTGAAAATCCTGAGCCGCGCGCAGTGCGCGGGGTTCTGCGGTGGCAGGACAAAGACCGTTTCGGGATGGTTGAATTCCCGCGCGATCGCCTGCATGAGCGGCGTCCGGAGGCCGTCGGCCTCGATGACGACGGCGAGCGGATTTCCGGCGAACCGCGCTTCGGTGAATACGTCGAGCGTGAAGAAGCGTCGGCGCACGGCGTTCACACCTCCTGCGGCTCAAATACCCGGCTTGGATTCACGATCTCGTCCTGTGCCGCGACCAGCACGATTTCACGCGATCCGCACTCCGCCGTACGCTTGAGAATGCCGAACACCGACGACGCCGCGGCCGCGAGCGCGCGGGCCAGCGGGCCGCCCTTCATGACATGCGCAAAAAACAAGGCCGCGATGGCGTCGCCTGCGCCGTTGACCGTGATCGGCAATTTCGGCGTGCGCACGCGATAGCGGCCGGCGGGGCCGATGGCGAAGAGGTCGATGCAGTCGGGCGGCGTCTCGTCCAGGTGCAGCGAGGTGACGAGCACCACAGACGGGCCGCGGGCGCGCAGCGCCTCGGCCGCCGCCAGCGCCTCCGGCAGCGAATGCGTCGTCCGTCCGCTGAGAAAGTCCAGTTCGAACTGGTTCGGCGTAATCACGTCGGCCGCCGCGATTGCGCGATCGCGCATGAATTCCGGAATGCCAGGCCGCACGAAAACGCCCTGGCCGACATCGCCGATGACGGGATCGCAGCAATAGCGCGCCGCCGGATTGGCTCGGCGCACGCGCAAGACCGTGTCGAGGATCGCCTCGCCGATTTCCGCCGAGCCCATATAGCCGGACAGCACGCCGTCGCAGGTACGCAGCGCTCCGCGCTCGGCAATCCCGGTGACCAGGTCGCGGATGACGGCCGCGTCAAAGACGATCCCTTTCCACGAACCATAACCGGTGTGATTGGAAAACTGGACCGTATGGAGCGGCCAGACCTCGATCCCCAACCGCTGGAGCGGAAAGGTCGCCGCCGAATTGCCGACATGGCCATAGGCGACGTGCGACTGGACGGAGAGCAGATTCATAAGCCCAAAATACACAATGCCCCCTCCCTTGCGGGAGGGGGCATCGGCATGATTTGAATTGATCGATCAGTTCGTCTTGGCGTTGGCCTGATCGACGAATTTGTTGGTGTAGGTCCTGGAAAGGTCGATATTGGCCTTGGCCACCGCCTCCGAGGACTGGCTGAAGACCGCGAGCACCGCCTGCGCGCCCTTGGGGTCCATCTTGCCGGTCTGTGAGAACATCGGGATCGTGTTCTTGAGCGCGGCCAGGTAGAGCGCCTTGTCCGCGCCGACGATCGCTTCGGGCATTTTCGCCATGATCTCTTCCGGCGTATGCGAGTGGATCCATTTCAGCGTATTGACGATGGCGGTGGCCATCGCCTGCGCCGCCTTCGGATTCTTCTCGATCCATTCGGCCTTGGTATAGAGCGCGCCGCCCGGATATTCACCGCCGAACACCGCGAGCGTGTCCTTCTGCGTGCGGGTATCGGCCAGGATTCGCAGGTCCTTGTTCTTGCCCTGCAACAGCGTGACGGCCGGGTCGAGCATGACCGCCGCCTCGATCGTGCCCTGCTCCATCGCGGCAACCGCTGTTGCGCCAAGGCCGATGCCGATGACGCCGACCGAGGCCGGATCGACGGCGTTCTTCTTGAGAATGTATTTGAGGAAATAGTCGGTGGACGAACCCGGCGCGCTGACGCCGACTTTCATATTGGCGAGATCCTTGACCGACTTGATCTTGTCGGAATGCTTGGGCGAGACGACAAGCGTGAGCCCGGGATAGCGGTCATAGACCACGAAGGCCTGCAGGTTCTGGCCTTTGGCCGCGAGGTTGACGCAGTGGTCGAAATAGCCCGACACCACGTCCGCGCTGCCGCCGAGGACGGCCGTCAGGGCTTGCGAACCGCCCTTGAAATCGACCATTTCGACATTGACGCCGGCTTTCTCGAATTCGCCGAGCTGCTTGGCCAGCACGGTCGGCAGGTAGCACAAGCAGGCTGCGCCGCCGATCGCGAGCGTGACCTTGGTCTGCGCAATGGCAAGACCCGACATCAGCAGCAACGCCGCGCACGTCGAGGCAAGCCGCCGCAGGCATCTTCCAATCATGTTTTCCTCCCTGTTGTCGGTCCGGCACCGGCCGGCTTTGGTCGCTAACGATAATTCAAGCGGCGCACGGCGCAAAGGCGGTCAGGTGCGCGTGTCGGCCGCGGCCGGCCGCCAGACCAGCAGGCGCCGCTCCACGAGCGTGACCAGACCGTCGATCACGATCACAAAACCGGCAAGCACGAACATACCGGCAAAAACACCGGCAATATCGAACGTCATCTCCGCCTGCAGGATGATGTAGCCGAGGCCCGCCGCGGACCCCAGATATTCGCCAACCACCGCGCCCACGACGGCAAAACCGACGGAGGTGTGCAGGGAGGAGAACATCCACGACAGCGCCGACGGCCAATAGACATGCCGCATCAATTGCCGCTCGTTCATGCCGAGCATGCGCGCATTGGCGAGCACGGTGGGGCTGACTTCCTTGACGCCCTGGTAGACGTTGAAAAACACGATGAAGAAGACAAGCGTGACCCCGAGCGCGACCTTCGACCAGATGCCAAGCCCGAACCAGAGCGTGAAGATCGGCGCCAGCACGATGCGCGGCAGCGCGTTGACCATCTTCACATAGGGGTCGAACACGGCGGCCACCCGCGGCTGGCGCGCGAACCAGAAACCCACGAGCACGCCGCCGACCGATCCGATCACGAACGCCAGCATCGCTTCGAGCAGCGTGATCCACAGATGACGCCAGATCGTGCCCTCCGCGAACCACTTGACGATACGCTCGATCACGTCGGCCGGCGTCGAGAAGAAAAACGGCGGGAACAGCGGCTTGCCGTCGCTAACCGGGATGGTCGTCAGCAGATACCACAGCGCGATCGAGATGATCGCGACCAGGAGCTGCAGCGCGATGAGGGTGAGGCGGTTCATGGACGCGGTTTCCGGTCATTCCCGGACGGCGCGGCCGCGCCGGACCCGGAATCCGGCAGCAAGAACGGCGTGCGCGGCCGGATACCGGGTTCACGCGCGGACGCGCGGACCCCGGAATGACGCTTTATTTCCATCACCCGCCTCCCGTTTGCGCATAACCCTTGACGACCTCGTCCTTGAGCGTCTGCCAGATTTCGCGGTGCAGGTCGTGAAAGGCGCGCTCAAGCTTGACCTCGGCAATGTCGCGCGGCCGCGGCAGCGGCACGCGCCAGTCGCCGATGATGCGCGCCGCCGGTCCCGCCGACATGATCACCACACGGTCGGATAGCGCGATCGCCTCTTCGAGATCGTGGGTGACGAACAGCACCGCCTTGCGGTCCGCACTCCACAGGTCGAGCAGGAGATTGCCCATGATCTGGCGGGTCTGGGCGTCGAGCGGACCGAACGGCTCGTCCATCAAGAGGATTTTCGGATCGCGGATCAAGACCTGGGCGAGCCCCACGCGCTTGCGCTGCCCGCCGGACAGCATGTGCGGATAGCGCGCGGCAAAGGCCGCAAGCCCGACGCGCGCGAGCCAGTCCAGGGCGCGCGCCCGCGCCTCACCCGCGGCGACGCCGGCGGTTTCCAGACCGATCGAGACATTGTCGAGCGCAGTCTTCCAGGGGAACAGCGCGTCGGCCTGAAACAGATAGCCGGCTTGGCGGTTGAGACCCGACAATACACGCCCGAAGATCGAGGCCCGCCCCGACGACGGCGCCAGCAGACCGGCGGCCGCATTGAGCAACGTCGATTTACCACAGCCGGTCGGACCGACGATGGACACGAATTCTCCGTCCGCCACGGTCAGCGAGGCATTCTCCACGGCGGTATAGGTCGTTCCCGCCGCAAGGCGAAACGCGATGGTCGCTCCCGACAATTCAACTGCCGCAGGCCTTGCCGGCTGCGCCGCCCCGTTTGCGTCCATCCCCGTTCCGTCGAATGCCGATATGATGCGCGAATGCTGACGTTGTAAAACAGGTTAAGGTTGCTGACCTTTCCAGACAACCGTCAATTCGTTCGCTCAAGCCGCCGCGCTGCCACGGCGGGCTCTTCGCCAGCGGATCTCGTCCCACCGGCAATCAAATCCCGCCGTCGTCAGAATCCCTTGAGCAGGCCGGCATCGATCAGGAGGCGGTTGAACCGCCGCGCCTCCGCCCCGTCCCGGCAGTCATAGAACACGCCCGCGCAGCGCTGCAGGATTTCCTTCTGCTCGACGAACGAGCCGTCGAGCGGCAAACCGGCGGCCCCCAGCGCCACCAGCGGAAGATAGGCGGCATCGAGCCTCTCAAGCGCGGACGAGAGGTCCGCCGGCCGGAAATTGACGGCGTCGATGGCATAATAGGTCGTGAAATAGCGCGGATCGCGCCGCATGATGTTTTGCGAGACTTCCTCGAAACTGCGCTCCGGCTCGATCACCTTGGACGAAATGTAAGGCTGGTGGTCGCCAAAGCGCACGATCAAAAACGGCTCGCCGGGAAATCTGGTCTTCAGCTTGTCGACGAAGTCGCGATAGTCCTGTGCGCTCATCATCTGGCGGCGGATATATTCGTCGAACTCCACGCCATTGCCGGGATCGCGCCAGCCCGGCGTGAGGTCCTCGCGGTAGCGCTGGTCCCACGGGAAATGGTTGGCGACCGTATAGACGAACAGGAAATGCGGGTCCTTGCGATCGCCGCGCTCCAGAAGCCTCAGTGCCTGATCATAATAGAAATGATCGGGCTCCACGTCGCCGGCGCGCATTTCCTTGGAATCGATCATGCGCTGCATGCCGGCCGAATGCTGGAAGGCGCGTGCGCCGAGAAACGAGCCCGGCGCCGGATAAAGGCTGTAAGTCTTGTAGCCGCACCGGCGCAGGGTCTGCGGCAAGCCGCGCTCCACCCGGCCGGCGGCGATGCGCGTCACATAAAAGCTCAGCCTGCCGAATGAGCGCGCCGACAATCCGGTCAGCACGTTATATTCGGTGTACCAGGTCGGCCCGCCGGTGCCTTCCACCACAAGCAGGCGGAGCTTGCCGTCCAGGGACTGGAA
>WBUW01000070.1 GCA_008933495.1 Pseudorhodoplanes sp. | reverse complement strand
GTACACATGGCGCGCGCGATTTCAAGGCGGCGCTGCGCGCCGTAGGGCAGTTCGCCGGCCGGATCGTCGGCGCGCGCGATGAGCCCGATCCGGTCGAGCCAGTATTTGGCGTGGTCGATCGCGGCGCGCTCGGCGTTGGTGAAGCCGCGCACGCCGAGCAGCCCGAGCACCGTCATGCCGGAGGCGCGCATGAGCGGATTGTGCTGGGCGATCAGGAGGTTTTCCAGAACCGTCATGCCGGGAAACAGGCGGATATTCTGGAAGGTGCGGGCCACGCGCGCGATCTGCGAAATGCGAAAATCGAGCAGCCGCTCGAGCAGGAAGATTTCGCCGGTCGGATGGGCGAGGCGGATCATGCCGACGGTCGGCTTGTAGAAGCCGGTGATGCAGTTGAAGACGGTGGTCTTGCCGGCGCCGTTCGGCCCGATCAGGGCGGTGATGTCGCCGCGCTGCGCCGCGAACGACACGTCGTCGATCGCCACGAGGCCGCCAAACCGCATGGTCAGATGTTCGACCGAAAGTATCGGGGTCCCGCGTGCGCTCATCCGCGGCCCTCGCTGACCATCGCGGCCGATACCAGCTTGCGCTCCTTGAGAAAGACCGACGGCAGGCGGGTCGCGACTAGGCCGCGCGGCCGCCAGATCATGATCGCCACCATGGCGAAGCCGAATACGAGCATGCGGTATTGCTCAAATTCGCGGAACAGCTCGAAACCGCCGAGCATGACGGCGGCCGCGACCGCGACCCCGATCTGCGATCCCATGCCGCCCAGGACGACGATGGCCAGCACGAGCGCGGACTCCCCGAAGGTGAAGCTTTCCGGGCTGATGAAGCCCTGCCGGGTCGCAAAGAAGGAGCCGGCGAAACCGCCGAACATGGCGCCGATCGCAAAGGCGGTCAGCTTGGTGTTCGTCGTGTTGATGCCGAGCGAGCGGCAGGCGATTTCGTCCTCGCGCAGCGCCTCCCAGGCGCGTCCGATCGGCAGCCGGCGCAGGCGGATCGTGACCGCATTGGTGATCAGCGCGAGAATGAGGATGAGATAATAGAGGAATACGACGCGATGGTTTGGCGAGAATTCGAACCCGAAGGTCGCGGCAAAGCCGTTGTCGTCGGCGGTAAACGGCAAGCCGAAAAAGCTCGGGCGCGCGATGCCGGAAATTCCGTTCGGGCCGCCGGTCAAACTCTGCCAGTTGATCAGCACGAGGCGGATGATTTCGCCGAAGGCGAGCGTGACGATCGCGAGATAATCGCCGCGCAGCCGCAGCACCGGAAAGCCGAGCAGGATTCCCCAGAACGCGGCGAGGATGCCGGCGAGCGGCAGGCAGATCCAGAAACTGAGGCCGAAATTCTGCGCCAGCAGGGCATACGAATAGGCGCCGACCGCATAGAAGGCGACATAGCCGAGGTCGAGCAGGCCGGCGAGACCGACGACGATATTCAGCCCCCAGCCGAGCATGACGTAGGTCAGGATCTGGATCGACAGATCGAGCAGATAGCGATCGTTGTAGAAGATCACCGGAACCGCGAGCGCAAACCCGAGCAACGCATATCTGAAATAGGGCGCGATCCGCGCGACGGCGGTGCGTACCGGTGCGGGGATGAAGTGCGCCAGCGTCTCGCGCTGCCGGCCGAACAGCAGCTCGCGCAGGAACACACCGACGAACGCCGCGGCGACGAGCCAGAACAATTCCCAGGCGCGCGGAATCAGGATCAGCGCGCCGGTCGGTCCCTGTTCGGTGCGCAGCCCGATCAGGAGCGAGAACAGGCCGAACGCCACCAGTGCGGCGAGCGTGGCATTCTTGAGCGCGCGCCACACATCGAACGACGGCGATCTGGATTGGGCCTCGTGCGCCACGCCGCTGCCCCGGCCTTACACTTTCTCGATTTCCGGCCGCCCGAGAATGCCGGTCGGCAGGAAGATCAGCACGATGACGAGGATCGAGAACGCCGCGACATCCTTGTATTCGATGGTGAAATAGGCCGACCAGAATGTCTCGATCAGTCCGATCAAAAGCCCGCCCAGCATCGCGCCGGGCAGCGAGCCGATCCCGCCGAGCACGGCGGCGGTGAACGCCTTCACGCCGGCGACGAATCCGATATAGAAATCGATCACGCCGTAATAGAGCAGGTTCATGATGCCGGCGACGGCGGCGAGCGCGGCGCCGATGACGAAGGTCAGCGCGATCGTGCGGTCGACGTCGACCCCGACCAGCGAGGCCATCTTGAGGTCCTGCTCGCAGGCACGCATGTCGCGGCCGAGCCGGGTGCGGGCGATGATCCACGAAAACAGCGCCATCAGCGCCACCGTGGTCAGCACGACCAGGATTTGCACGTTCGACAGGCGCACGGCGAAAGTGTCGCTTTCGATCAGCGTATAGCCGCCCCCGATCAGCGGCGGCAGCGGCTTGACGCGGGCGCCCTGGGCGATCTGCACGAAATTCTGCAGCACGATGGACATGCCGATCGCCGAAATCAGCGGCGCCAGCCGGAACGAACGGCGCAACGGACGATAGGCCACGCGCTCGACCGCCCAGCCATAAAGCGAGGTCAGCGCCATGGCGATGAGCAGCACAAGAAAGAGCGCCAGCGGCACGGCGGTCACGCCGAGCGCGACGAGCGCGAGAAAGGCAATGAGGGCGATGAAGGCGCTGACCATGAACACGTCGCCATGGGCGAAATTGATCATGCCGATAATGCCGTACACCATCGTGTAGCCGATGGCGATGAGCCCATAGATCGATCCGAGGGTGACGCCGTTGACCAGTTGCTGGACGAAGACTTCCATCCGCGCAGTGCCCCTGCTGCCGCTTGCCCCCGGCACGGTCGGCCGGAGTTCCGAATGTTCATCCGACGGCCTTTGATTTCTTAGCAGCGCGCGGAGAGGCCGGCAACGCGGCAAACGGGCCACACCCGGCTTTTCCTCGGCGCCGGACGCTGACGGCGGGCGATCGCGGGCGGGGCGGCTGGCGGACAGGCGGGCGCGCGGCTTCCGCTTGCGATTTACTTGCCGGCATTCTCGACTATTCTTTCACTATGCCCGCGCAAGCTCTGCCGCTGTTTCATCTGTATGGCGATCCGCCCGACGATCAGGCGTTCGATTTCATCCACATCGAAACGATCTCGTCGCGCTCGCTGCTGCACGACTGGCTGATCCGCACGCATCGCCACCGCAATCTGTTTCAGATTCTCGTTATCGAACGCGGCGGCGGCGACATGACCTATGAGGCCACGCGTATCGCCTTTGCCGCGCCGTGTGCGATCATCGTCGAACCGAACGTGGCGCATGGTTTCCGCTTCCAGGCCGGCGTGACCGACGGCTGGGTGGTCAGCTTCAGCGAGGATGTGGCCGAGACGCTCGGCGAGCAGTCCGCGGAGGGGCTCGCCCGCCTGCGCGCGCTCGCCGCCGAGCCGATCGTGCCGTTGGATCATGCCGAGGAGCTTGGCCGGCTCACGGCCTTGTGCAACGAGCTCGACCGCGAGCGTTTCCTGGCCCGCGAGGCGCATCGGCTCGCCATGCGCGCCCTCTTGGCGCTGATCGCGATCGAGGCGGTACGGCTTGCGGCGAGCCGGGCGCGAACCGGGAGCGTCACGCTGGCGCCGGCGGATCCGGTCGTCGAGGCGCTGCGCCGGCTGGTGGAGGAGCATTTCCGCAGCGAGCGGCAACTCGCGTTTTATGCCGACCGGCTCGCGATGACGCCGGACCGGCTCAACGACCTCGTCAAGCGGGCGACCGGGGTGACCGCGGGGCACCTGATCCGCCAGCGCGTCCTGACCGAAGCCAAGCGGGAACTGGTTTTCACCGCCCGTCCGGTCCACGACATCGCCTATGACCTGAAATTTGCCGATCCTTCGCATTTTGCCCGCTTTTTCAGGAAGCAGACCGGCGTTACCCCGCTGGAATTCCGGCTGGCGAACGGCCGTTGAGCCGTTCGCCGCCCGTATCGGCGCCAGCATGCTGGCGCAACCGCTCCTTGGCGCGCGTGGCGCATTTTAAGGTAAACAAAAGGTTTACATTGCCCGGACCGGGGCGAGAGCCGAATTTGGTTATGACGGATAACGTGCCGAATGGCGGGCGCCTCCGGAGGAAGCAATGCGGCGGCTCAGCTACGCGATTCCCTGTCTGATCGTCGCGGTCGCGTTCTATTTCGCGGCGGCGTTCGGGCGCGACGCCGTCCATATTCTCACCTCGCCCGTCTACGGCCTCGATCAGGCGAGCTTTGCGCGCGCGGTCCACGACCTTGGCGGGCTTGCCGATCTCGGCCCGCGCGGCCTGATCCGGCTCGCGGCCTTTCTGGGGACGATCAAGCTCGCGGTTGCGGTCGTGTTTGCGATCCATGTTGCGGACCGCGTCCGCAGCCTCGCGGGCGGCACGGTCAATTACGATTTGCTGGATGCCGGCGTCGTGCTGGTGGTGGTGTCGACCTTTCTGTCGGCCGCGCCCGCCTTGCTCGAAGCAAGCCCGCAATTCTTCAACGAACATCGCCCCGCGCTCTGGCTGGCCGGTCTGGCGGCGACCCTGGGCCTCGCCGAGCGCATCGCAGCGACCGAGGATACACCCGCGCGGAGCCGCGCCGCCGGCACCCGAAAGCGGAAGTGAGGGGCGGCGAGCGCGGTCGCGCGCAACCGGATGCGGATCAGGCCTTGATCGCGCCGAGCTCGGCCAGAACCTCGCCGGCTTCCTTGAACGCGTGGTTGGCCGCCGGCACCCCGCAATAGATCGCCTGCTGCAGGATGATTTCCTTGATGTCGTCGGCGTCAAATCCGCCCTCGACCATTGCGGCCCGCACGTGCATGCGGAATTCGGCCCATTTGTCGAGCGCGATCATCGTGCCGATGACGAGCACGCGGCGCGTGCGATCGTCGTAATGCGGGCGGGTCCAGATCTCGCCCCAGGCATAGCGCGTGATGAAATCCTGAAACTCCGCGTTGAACGCGTTCTTGCCCGCGTTGGCGCGATCGACCCAGGCATTGCCGAGTACCGTGCGCCGCTTGGCCATGCCGCGCGTGTGGCGTTCCATATCGTCCATTATGGGCTCCCGGTCACTTCGCCGTCAGGAAGTCGAGCGCCGTGCGTGTGAACGCGTCCGGCTGCTCGATATTCGAAATATGGGCGGCATCGATCGGGGCGAGCCGCGCGCCCTTGATCCGCGCGTGCATGAACTGCGCATCCTGGACCGTCGTCGCCGGATCCTGCGTGCCGGCGATGATGAGCGTGGGCGCCGCGATATTCGACAGCAGCGCGCGATGATCCATGTCGCGCACCGCCTCGCAGCAGGCAATATAGCCGTCGAGCGGCGTCGCCAGCAGCATGTCGGTCATGCGCTGGATGACCTGCGGCGAGCGCTCGCGGAAACCCTTGGTGAACCAGCGCTCCATGGTTCCCTCGACGATGGCCGAGAGGCCCTTTTCGCGGATGAACCGGATGCGCGCGTTCCAGACCTCCTTGTCGGCATAGTAGCAGGAGGTGTTGGACAGGATGATCCGCTCCATGCGCTCGGGCGCATGGGCGCCCAGCCACTGGCCGACCATGCCGCCCATCGACAGGCCGCACCAATGCGTCTTCTGCACGCCAAGCGCATCGAGAATGGCGAGCGCGTCGCGGCCGAGCCGTTCCATCGTGTAGGGGCCAGGGCTGACGCCGGAGCGGCCGTGCCCGCGGCGGTCGTAACGGATCAGCCGGAATTTCTCGGTAAAGGCGCGTGCCTGCGGGTCCCACATGTTGAGGGTGGTGCCGAGCGAATTCGACAGCATGAGAGCGGGCGCGCCGGCCGGGCCCTCGACCTCGACATGAATCGGGCAGCCATCGACCTCGATCATAGGCATCGGGTTCCTCCGTGGTGATTTTTTCGCGGCTATTTTCCGTCCCTGGCCGAAGCGAGCAGGCGCTCGGTCAGCAGCCGGGCGACGCCGTGGTAGCTCGCCGGTTCGAACAGGCGTTCGATCTCCTTGGCCGAGATCACGGTACGGACGGCCTTGTCGTTCAGCAGAATGTCCTTCAGATGCGTCTTCGACGTTGCCGCCTTCCTGCTCGCGGCTTCCACAAGCCTGTGCGCCTGTGCCTTGCCGAGCGTTTTTGCGAGCGTCATCGACACCGCTTCGGCCATGATTAGACCATGCGTCAGGTCGAGGTTGGCCCGCATCCGCTTGGCGTCGACGGTCAGTCCCTCGGCGATATCGACGATCGCGGACAGCGCGCCGGAGGTAACGAGCGCCAGCACGGGGAAGGTCGGCCATTCCGCCGCCCAGGCACCGACGGCGCGTTCGTGCTCCTGAATTTCGGCGGCCAGGATCGTGGCGGCAAGGTGCGGCGCGATCTGCGCGCAGGCGAGCGCGGCGGCCGCCGCAACCGGATTGCGCTTGTGCGGCATCGTCGACGATCCGCCGCGGCCGGCGGCCGCCGGCTCGAAGGCTTCGCCGACCTCGGTCTGCATCAGCAGCGACATGTCGCGCGCGATCTTTCCGCAGGTGCCGGACAGGATCGCGAACGCCGATGCGACCTCGCCGAGGCGGTCGCGATGGCTGTGCCAGGGCGCGTCCGGCAGCGGCAGATCGAGCTCCCTGGCGAGCGCACGCGCCACATCGAGGCCGCGGGTCCCGAGCGCCGCAAGCGTGCCGGCCGCCCCGCCGAATTGCAGCACCAGCGCGTCCTTGCGAAGCCGCCGCAACCGGGTCCGCGTTCGCGCGAGCGCGGCCGCATAACCCGCCACCTTGAGGCCGAAGGGCATCGGCAGCGCCTGCTGCAGCCAGGTGCGGGCGACGGTCGGGGTGTATTTGTGCCGTCGCGCCAGCCGCGTGAAGGCGGCGACCGCGCGCCGGATATCCCTGTCGAGTGCGTCGAAGGCCGCGCGCAGATCGAGCACGAGGGCGGTGTCGATAATGTCCTGGCTGGTCGCACCCCAGTGAACGTAGCGCGCCGCCGCCGCATTCCGCCTGGCGACCGCTTCGGTCAGCGCCTTGACCAGCGGGATCGCGAGATTGCCGGCGCTCACGGCCGCCTCGCCAAGCTTTTCGAGATCGAAGCGGCTGGCGTCGCACGCCGCGCGGATCGGCTTGGCGGCGTTGCGCGGGATGATGGCGAGACGGGCCTGGGCGCGGGCGAGCGCGGCTTCGACGTCGAGCATGCGCTGGAGGCGGGCGCGGTCGGTCATCACCTCGCGCATGGCGGCGCTGGAATAGAGGGGGCCGAGCAAAGTGGGCGGCAGAAGCGGGCTTGGCATTGCGGGATTCTGGCCTAATTGCGCGGCACACATTAGGGCATGATCCCGAAAAGTGTGAAGCGATTTTCGGAAAAGATCATGCTCAAACAAAGAGCTAAAGCGGGATGACAATTCGAGGAAAAGTCATCCCGCTTGAGGGCTTTGTGGCGCATGATGCCATTCCCGGCGGTGATATTGCTCCGCGCGGCGCTTCGTCCGATAAGGGCGCATGTTCGAGCTGACTTTGACCTTCGATAACGGGCCCGAGCCCGAGACGACGCCCCATGTGCTCGACGTGCTGGCGCGGCGGGCCATCCGCTCGACGTTTTTCGTGATCGGCGAGAAACTCGTGCGGGCGCGCGCGCTGGCCGAACGGGCCCATGCCGAAGGGCACTGGATCGGAAACCATACCTGGACGCATCGCATTCCTTTCGGCGACCGCGTCGAGACCGATACCGGCGAGCGCGAGATCGGGACGACCCAGGCCGCGATCGGCGAACTCTCCCACCTGCGCCGTTATTTCCGTCCGTTCGGCGGCGGCGGTCATCTCGACCGTCGGCTGTTCAACCCGTCGGCGCTCGATTTTCTCAAGACCGGCGGTTTTACCTGCGTGCTCTGGCATGCGATCCCGCGCGACTGGAGCGATCCGGAGGGCTGGGTCGAGCGCGCGCTCGCGCAGTGCCGCGCGCAACCCTGGACGCTGATGGCGCTGCACGACGTACCGAGCGGCGCCATGCGGCATCTGGAGGATTTCCTTGACCGGGTCCAGCAGGCCGGAGCCCACTTGCGGCAGGATTTCCCGCCTGATTGCATGCCGATCGTCGAGGGAATAGTCGTGCGGCCGATTGAAGACTATGTGACCAGACGCTGACGCATCCGGGAGCGACTCATGGCGATGACAATGTCCGGCGAGGTGCAATTGCCCGCTTCGCGCGAGGTGGTGTGGACGATGCTGAACGACCCCGAGGTTCTCAAGGCCTCGATTCCGGGATGCGAAACGCTTGAGAAGGTTTCGGACACCGAATTCGCCGCGGTCGCCGTCAACAAGATCGGTCCCGTCAAGGCGCGCTTCAAAGGCAAGGTGACGCTGTCCGATCTCGATCCGCCGAACAGCTATCGCATTTTCGGGCAGGGTGACGGTGGCGTTGCCGGCTTCGCCAAGGGCGGGGCCGCGGTGACGCTGGCCGAGAAGGACGGCGGCACGCTTCTGACCTACAATGTCGAAGCCCAGATCGGCGGCAAGCTCGCCCAGCTCGGACAGCGCCTGATCAATGGCGTCGCCAAGAAGCTTGCGGACCAGTTCTTTGAAAAGTTCGCCAACGCCGTCGGCTCGCGCTGACACGTTTGCCGCCGCGCGCCATGAAAAACCCGCCGGCTGCGGCGGGTTCTTCGTTGGTCTGTCGGCGACCGTTACGGGCAGGGACGCTCGATACCGTCGTATCCGATATAGGTGCCGGTGTGCGGGTTGTAGGAGCGGAAGCGCCGCATGCAATAGGCAACCGCATCGTCATAGACCGGCGCCGGGGCGACATAGACCGGCGGCGGCGGTGCCGCATAGACGGGGGCGCCGGCGCCGGCGACGACACCGCCGATGATCGCGCCCGCGGCCAGCCCGCCAAGGAACGCGCCCGTGCGGTTTCGGGCGTCGGCGGGGGCTGCGGTCAAAGCCACGGCGGCGAAGACGGTCAGCGCGGCGGCGCCCGCGATCAGCTTCGAAAGCCTGTTTCTGGATAGCATGTCTCGACCTCCAATACGGCAGGTGGGGGGAATCGCACACCATGCTGCAATGCATCAGCATATAACGGCGCACCGCCGGCAAAAAGCGCTCTCGTCCGCCTTTGCCGATTAATTCTCCGTCACAATTGCGCAGGAATACCCACCGTCCCGGCCGGCGGTCCCTTGACCGCGAACACGGCCGCGGGTCAGACTTGTCATCATTCAAAAAGGGAGACGGGCCTCGAGTTCAAAGAATTTGAGCCGGATACCCGGTGTTTTGCTGCGGCGCAACATCACAAGGATTGGATTTGGGGGAGGAGAGCCATGACCGCCGTCTCGATGACGGTGAACGGCAAAGCCGTCACCGCTGATGTCGATCCCCGCACCCTGCTGGTGCAATTCCTGCGCGAGCATCTGCGACTCACCGGCACCCATGTCGGTTGCGACACCTCGCAATGCGGGGCCTGCGTCGTGCATGTCGACGGCAGGGCGATCAAGTCGTGCACCATGTTTGTGTGGCAGGCGGACGGTGCGAATGTGACGACCATCGAAGGTCTCGCCAACGGCTCGAAGCTGCATCCGATGCAGGAGGCGTTCCGCGAGCATCACGGCCTGCAGTGTGGCTATTGCACGCCCGGGATGATCATGGCCGCGGTCGACATCGTCAGCCGCAAGGGTCACGACCTCGACGATCGCACCATCCGCGAGGAGCTGGACGGCAATCTGTGCCGGTGCACGGGCTACCACAATATCGTCAAAGCGATCGCGGCCGGCGCGCGCGCGATGAAATAACCGGCCGGACAACGGGAGGAAACCGCCATGAGCGCAACCGGGATCGGCGCGGCGGTGCGCCGCAAGGAAGACCAGCGTTTCATCACGGGCAAAGGCCAATATACCGACGACATTTCGCGCCCCGGCGAAACGCGGGCGTTGTTCGTGCGCTCGCCGC
>WBUW01000069.1 GCA_008933495.1 Pseudorhodoplanes sp. | reverse complement strand
GGCGACAATACGCGCCGCGCGATGAAGATCGGCGCCGGCGAGCAAGCCCTCGGCGCCCTTGTGAACGTAGCCGAGCCGTTCCTCGAGCCGCACCACCGTCTCGCCATTGGCGGTAAAGCGGAAATGTCCGGGCTCGATGATCCCGGCATGAACCGGCCCCACCGGAATCTGGTGAAGACCGCGCCCCTTGACCGGGAGAAATTCGTACCCGGCCGGGTCGCGCAACGGCACTTCGCGCGCGGCCCCGAGTGGCGCCGAGAGTCCCCACGCGCCGTGATCGAGCCACGGACGCGGATCCGGATGTTCGTCAGGAATGAAACCATAGAGGTCGCGGATTGCGCGTTCCAGCCGGATCGCCGGGGCGTGCAAGCGTCCGATCGACGGAAACATTCCGTCCACAACCCGCAGCGAGACGACGCACGACGTATCGAAATCGGACGAACGGAGTGCCAGATGCACGCTGTCAGGCGTCGCCCACAACCCAAGCAGATCGCCGCCGCCGGCCGCAATCAAGTGGCCGATGGCGAGCCACTGCGCGGCATCCACCTCGTAGCGCGGCCACGGCCGCTGTACCGCGAGCCGGTTCGCCGCCTGCAGAATCGTGTCGATTGAATCGCCAGTCATCGCCGTTACCCGAGCTGCGCGGCGACCGCGCGAAACCAGCGCACCATCGGCTCCGGCAGCCACAGTCCGGCCATGAGCGCCAGCGTCAGATGAACGAACAGCGGAATATAGGACGCTTTCACGCCCCCGGCGGGCCCGCTCGGCTCCCCAAATAGAACATCCTGCATCCGCAGCATCAAGGCGCCGAAAGCGATCAGGAGCCCAGCCACGAGGATCAAGGCCAATAGCGGCTGGCGCGCAAAACTGGACGATACCAGCATAAACTCGCTCAGGAACATCCCGAACGGCGGCAGTCCGGCGATCGCGATGACGCCAAGCGCAAGCCCGACCGCCAGGACCGGATGGGTCACCGACAGGCCGCGGATCTGCGAAATGCGCTGCGTGCCTTTCACCTGCGCAATATGCCCAACGGCAAAGAAGATTGCCGGCTTGACGAGCGAATGCATGGTCATGTGCAGGAGACCGGCAAAATTGGCAAGCGGACCGCCCATCCCGAAAGCAAACGTCATGATCCCCATGTGTTCGATTGACGAATAGGCGAACAGGCGTTTGATGTCGCGCCGGCGATAAAGCATGAACCCCGAAAAGACCAGGCTGATGAGGCCGAGTGAGATCATTATCATCCCGACATTGAGCGTGTCGGGATGTGTTGCGAGCACCATCTTGAACCGCAGGAGCGCATAAAGTGCGACATTGAGCAGGAGCCCCGACAGGACGGCCGAAATCGGGGTCGGGCCCTCGGCATGGGCATCGGGCAACCAGGCATGAAACGGGGCAAGACCGATTTTCGTCCCGTAACCGACAAGCAGAAAAACAAAAGCGAGCGAGAGCAGCTTGGCATCAAACCGCGCCCCGTTTCGCAGCAGCATGTCCCAGGCCATGGCCGGCAGTCCCTCCCCGATCACCGGCTGCGCGACGAGATAGATCAGGATCGTTCCGAAGAAAGCGAGCGCAATCCCGACTGAACCGAGGATGAAATATTTCCACGCCGCCTCGATCGCTTCCGGGGTGCGATAGACGCCGACCATCATGACCGTCGACAGCGTCGCGACCTCCACACCGACCCAGAGCAGACCGACATTGTTGGACACCAGCGCGAGATTCATCGCTGCCATCATCGCCTGATAGAGCGCGTGATAGAAACGCAGGAATACCGGCGTCAGCTTTCCGACCTCCAGTTCATGGCCGATATAGGTCGCACTGAAGATGCTGGTCGTAAATCCGACGAATGCGGTGAGGATGACCAGATAGATATTGAAGTCGTCGATGATGAAAACGTCGGTCCGCACGCGTTCCGTAAACAGAAGTGCGATTGCGGTCGCCAGCGTCGCGCCGGAAGCCAGAACGTTGAGCAGCGCCCCGATCCGGTAATGCGCAATGAAGCCGAGCAGCAGCGTCGCGGCAACGGGGATCAGCAGAAGAAATAGTACCGGCGACATCATTGCAGCGTGCTTCTTTCACGCCGGAAGCGGTCAAGTGCGCCCAGGTCGACCGTATCGAAGCGCTCACGAATGCGGAAGACAAAGATACCGAACACCGAAAAGGCGATCAGGATCGAAAAAGCAACCGAAATCTCGACCACGAGCGGCATGCCCTTCGCGCCGGTGGCGGCCAGGATCAGACCGTTCTCGAGTGACATGAAACCGACAATCTGGGTCACGGCGTTGCGACGGGTAATCATCATCAGGAGGCCGAGCAGAATGACGGCCAAGGCGAAGGCGAGGTCTTCGCGTGCCAGCGCCGTCACGCCGACCTTGACCGGCATGACCAGGAGAATCGAGAGCGCGATCAAGCCCAGGCCGGTCAACATGGTCGGCCCGGCGCCGATCACCTGTTCGATCTCGCGGTGAATACCGAGCCGATACACGATCCGGTTCAAAGCGCCGGGAATGACAAAGCCCTTGACCACAAGCGCAATAACCGCGGTGACCATCAGATGCATCGCCCCCTGGACATAGGCCTGCCAGGCCACTGCCAGCGAAAGCACGATTGCCTGCAACGCAAAAACGTTCAGAGTCGCAAGGATGCGATCCTGATAGAGCAACAGCAGGCTGAGGACCAGCATGCCGCCGGCCAGCAGATGCGCTATATCGAACTGCAGCGACGTCATCAGAAACCCTGCGATACAAATAGAAGAAACACCGCGAGCGCTGCGGTGGCGAACGCCCCGCCCAGAAAGATCGGATAGCGGAATACGCGCATTTTCGCGACCGCCGTCTCGCCGATCGGAAGCAGAACGGCCAACAACGTGATTTTTGAGAGATAAAATCCCAATCCGATGGCGAAGGCCACGATACTCTTGTCGCCGGTGGCAATGCCAAACGGAAAGAACAAACAGACCAGCAGCGAGAAATACAGCGTCAGTTTCAAGGCTGCCGCCGCCTCGATCATGGCCAGATGGCGACCGGAATATTCCAGCACCATGGCCTCGTGCACCATTGTGAGTTCGAGATGGGTCGCAGGATTGTCGATCGGAATGCGGGCGTTCTCCGCAATCGCCACAAAGACGAACGCGAATAGCACTAGACCGAGCGAGACCCGCAAGCCAACCGAGCCGTGGATCATGTGTTCGGCGATGGCCGACAATTGGGTTGTTCCAGCCACGAGCGAAACCGTCAAGACCACGAGCAGCATGGCAGGCTCCGCAAGCGAGGCGATCAGCATTTCGCGCGAGGAGCCGATACCACCGAACGCCGTTCCGACATCCATGCCGGCGAGCGCAAGCGCAAAACGCCCAGTAGCGAGCAAGGCGACAATGGCGATCAGATCGGCGGACCAGGAAAACAGCAGGCCCGTGGAATAGGTCGGGATCAGCGCGGCGGCAACCCAAGTGCTGGCAAAAAGCAGATAGGGTGTCGACCGGTAAAGCCATGACGCGCCGTGCGCCATCACCGCTTCCTTGTGCATCAGCTTCCAGATGTCGCGGTAGGGCTGAAGCAACGGCGGTCCGATCCGCCGCAAGAGACGCGCCTTAAACCTGCGCGTCACGCCCAGAATAAACGGCGCCACCGCCAGGACCAGGATCATTTGCATGCCTTGCGCCGCCAGTTCGTAGATTATCGCCATGCGGCCACCACAATCAGGAGCACGATCAAAGCCGCAAAAACGAGCGTGAGATAGCGGCGGATCGTCAGAAATTGCAGACGATTGAGCTTGCCGGCGATGGTCCAGACTGCACGCGTAGCCGGCCCATAAGCGAAGCGCCAGGCGGGATCGAAGATTTTCAAGGAAAAGCGCGCCGGCCGCCGCGCGCCCGGTGGAGGCATGTCGACCGTTTCGCGGATATCGAACAGCGCCGTTCCGAACACGCGGCGGATCGGCATGACGAAACTCGATCCGGAATATTGCGTTGCGAGCGAGGGATCGGGATAGCCGCAGTCCCAGAACGCGCTGCGCCGTGTGGCGCGCGTCGCATAGCGATGAATCACCATCGCAGTCAGAACGCCGGAGCAGATCAGGAACGAGAAGATGACAAGGCCGTTATAGGAACTGCGGCTTGCTGCAATCGGAACGACCGACAGCCACGCAACGCCGCTTTGCTCCGGCACGCGGGCGCCCACGAGTGTCTGCGCGACCGGTGCCAGCACGTCGATCAGGATCCCCGGCACGATTCCGGAGAGAAAGCAAAGGGCGGCGAGGCCGTACATCGCGGCAAGGGAGAAACCGTCGGCGTCATGAGCGGTGCGCGCCGCCGGCGTGCGGGCCCGCCCGAGAAAAATCATGCCAAAGAGTTTTACGAAACAGGCCGCGGCGAAGGCCGTGGCCAGCGCCAGCAGCGCGCCTACTGCCGGCACAATGAGCTTCAGCCCCCAATGCGGCAGTTGCGGCCCCACCAGAATCGCCTGGAATGTCATCCATTCAGATACGAATCCATTGAGCGGTGGCAGAGCCGAGATCGCCGCGCATCCGATCAGGAACACGACCGCGGTATGCGGCATGCGGTGAATGAGGCCGCCGAGGCGCTCCATGTCGCGCTCACCGCTCGCATGCACGACAGCACCGGCACCGAAGAAGAGCAGGCTCTTGAAAAAGGAGTGATTGAGCACGTGCAGGAGGGCGGCAGTCAGCGCCAGCGCGGCGGGCACCGACATATCGTGGGCGCGGAAGGCCAAGGCGAGCCCGAGGCCGACGAAAACAATACCGACGTTCTCGACCGTGCTGTAGGCGAGCAACCGCTTGATATCCTGCTGTAACAGCGCATACAGCACACCGAGCACCGCAGTTATCCCGCCGAGCGCGACGACAATCAGGCTCATCCACGATGCCGGCGCGTTCACGAGATCGAAGACGATGCGGATAAACCCGTAGATGGCCACTTTGGTCATGACCCCGCTCATCAAGGCGGATACGTGGCTCGGGGCGGCCGGATGGGCGAGCGGAAGCCAGATGTGAAGCGGCGCCAGCCCGGCTTTCGATCCGGCGCCCGCGAGCGCGAGCAGGAAGACAAGACCGGCGATCAGCGGCGGCTCGACGGTTTCGCGCATCGCGGCGAAGGCATAGCCGCCGTCCGGCCCCGCCAGCAGGCCGAAGGTCAGGAGCAGGCACAGCGTGCCAGCGCTTGCCATGACGATATAGATATAGGCGGCGCGCGCGTTTTCCTCGCGTCGATGATCGGCAAGAACCAGCGCCCACGAAGCGAGCGACATGAATTCCCACGCGACCAGGAAGGTGAAAGCATCATCGGCCATCAGCACGAGATTCATGCCGGCGAGATAGGCCGGAATGTAGGGCAAGACCCGCAATGGGGAACGCTCATGGCGGCCGTAGCCGAGACCATAGACGCTGGCAGCGACGCCGCCAAGATTGACCACCAGCAGGAAGAAGGCCGATAGCGCATCGATGCGCACGGAGCCTCCACTCAGCGGTAGCCCGAGCGGCAACGCCAATTGGGTCTTCAGATCGCCAGTAACGAGCGCAAAAAGCGCCGATCCCAGGCCGACTGCCGACACGGCGGTCATCGCGCCGTAAATGAGAACAGGCGCAACCCGCCGGCCCCCCACGGCGGCAGCCAGCACCGCGGCCACAAGGTAAGCGGCCACGCATGCCAGTCCGACGCGAATGGGCATCGCTCGCCCTCACAATCCTGTCGACGCCCTGACCGGGCCAGACTCAGTGAAGACGAAGAATGAGCATATCTCGTGCGCCGATTCCAGATGTACTTGTCAGCCCGTGCCGGCTATTTCCGGTTGCGGCACGCGCGGCATCCCGGCGCCGAATAAAGTCTTGACCGGCTTCGGGCATTCGAACATCGTCATCTGGCGACGCGCGCCCGCGCAAATGGTTGTCCCGGCGCGGCCGTCGGCGGCGTACTTTCGTGCGCCGATGATTCCCGCCGGAAACGGATCACCGACCAATGACCGCACTGCGCATCCTGGCCGGCCCCTACGAATTCGAAGCGACCATGCTGGAAACGTTGGCGCCAAAAACCTGCGCCAGTTTCGCCAGCCTCCTGCCCTACAGGCAGCAGATTATTCATGTGCGCTGGAGTGGCGAAGGGTGCTGGATTCCGCTGGGCGAATTCGATTTCGGGTTGCCCTACGAGAATCCCACCAGTCATCCGGCACCTGGCGACATCATCCTGCACCCGGGCGGCATCAGCGAGACCGAGATCCTGCTCGCTTATGGCGCCGTGACGTTTTCGAGCAAGGTCGGCCAGCTTGCCGGCAATCACTTTCTGACTATTATCAAGGGTCGCGAGAACCTCTTGCCGCTTGGCAAGCTTACCCTGTGGAAAGGCGCGCAGGATATCGTATTCGAGCGGCTCTGAGCCCGGCGTCAATTACCGGCGGGCCGCCGGTGTGGCCATATCCGGCAGTACGAGCATGACAAGCGTCGCTGCGACCAGCACGCCCAGCATGATGCCGCTCAGAATCGCGACCACGAAAACCTGGCCCCAGTAGGTACGCTTGCGGTCGTCGACGATCTGACGCGCGATCGCACCGATTTCCATTTCATTGATCTTTTCGACGATCGCCCGCACTTCCCCGATGACCGCCTCGTAGCGTTGGGCGCGGCGCTGCCGCTTCTCGCTTTCGATCATTTGCGTGTCTGATATGTTGTCCGGTGTCTCGAGATGCAATTCGTCGACCCGCGCCATCTTTGCACGCAGCGCGGACATGAGGTCGAGCACCTGTCCCTTCGGCAGCGCCGACCCCGCCAGCGCCTTTTCGATCCTGCCCAGTTCGAACCCGGCGTTCCGGATTGCTTCCTGAAGCCGCTCGGGCCGGAAGCTTTCTTCGCGAAAATCGCCCGAACCCTTGATCAGGCTCGCCTGTTCGAGCAGCGCCATAATGCTCTGGCTCTGAAACCGGACCTCATAGGACCGGTTCAGCCCCTCGCGCAGTGAGGCGCTGTCGGCCAGATAACGAACAAGCAGGATCGTCGATACGATAGCCAGCAGGAAAAAAAGTGCAGCGCTGACCGCGACAAGTCGAGTCGTCTGCGGACGCAAGAACAGCGAGCGCTGAGGCGCAGGCAGATGAATGGTCATCGTGCACCGCGCGTCGGCGCTATTGTCGAGATGCCGGCGCTCCGCAGCAGGCCGGCGTGCGCAACAGGCGCCGGCCCCTCCTGGACCGCCGGTCTTGTTCCGGTGATCCAGGCATATTCCGAGGCCGGCGCTGCGGTTCCGATCAAATGCCCCTGGATGGCATCGCACTGCTCGCGGCACAGGAACAGGCGCTGGACTTCAGTTTCAACGCCTTCAGCCAGCACCCCGACACCAAGGCCGCGCCCAAGGCCGATGACGGCGCGCACGATCGCAACCGAATGCGGATTGTGATCGAGATTGGCGATGAACGCCCGATCTATCTTTATCTTTTCGAACGGAAACGATTGCAGATACGACAACGAGGAATACCCGGTGCCGAAATCATCCATCGCAATCCGAACGCCGTATGACTTGATCTGGCGCAGAAGCGCGGTCGCGCCGGACAGGTCATCGATCAGCGTGCCTTCGGTGACTTCCAGTTCAAGGCGTTCGGGGCTCAGGTTCGTTTCCTGAAGAACACCTCGAACCAGCTGCGCGAGATTCCCGCTGCGAAACTGGATCGGCGAAAGATTTACGCTGATCTGGAGCGGCCGTTGCCATGACACCGCTTCGCGACACGCTTCGCGCAAAACCCATTCGCCGAGGCGCGCTATCAGTCCGCTTTCCTCGGCAAGGGCGATGAACGCGGCCGGCGGCAGCAAGCCACGCACCGGGTGCTGCCAACGGATCAGTGCTTCAAAGCCCGTGACCGTGCCGTCAATCAGCGCCTGCGGCTGATAATGTAATCGAAACTCGTTCCGGGGAATGGCAAATTGCAGGTCATGGCGCAGCACTTTCTGCTCGTGAACGATCCGGTCCGTTTCCGGCTTGAAGAAGCGGATCGAGCCGTTCGGATCGCTTTTTGCATGCCGTAGTGCCGCTTCCGCATTTGCCAGCAGTGTGCTGGGATCGGCCCCATCTTCCGGATAGATTGCGATACCAATGCTGGCGCCAATCCTGATCGGACAATCGTCGATCGGTATCTCCTCCCCCGACGCCTCGAGCAAGGCGACCGCGAGCTTCTCGGCAGCGCCGGGTAGGTGAGCCTGTGTCTGAATGAGCACGAACGCATCGCTTCCATAGCGTGCAAGGAACGCATCGTCGGCCGCCTGTTTCAGCCGAAAGGCAAGTTCCGCCAGCAGCTTGTCGCCAGTGGAATAGCCGAACAAATCATTACATCGTTCGAACCGGTTCAGATCGATATAGAATACCGCGACCGGCTCGGAATTCTTTTCTGCCTCCAAAAGCGCGCTCGATAGCCGTTCCCACAGGGCCGCGCGGTTCGGAAGGTTTGTCAGCATATCGTGCCGCAGCATGTGGGCGATCCGTATCTCGGATTGTTTGCGCTCCGTCACATCTTCAATGACGCCCAAAATGTATTCCGGCTTTCCGTCCTGGCCAAACAGCAATACCCGCACGCTGTTTGCAATACGCAGTCGGTCGCCGGTCAGTTCGATTTCTGTTTCACGTTCTTCGACTGGATTGTCGTCCCCTTGCTGCAGAAGACGGCGATCGTGCTCGGCGAGGAGATTCGCCGTCTTCGCAGTAAAAATCTCATGCACGGTCTTTCCGATTATCTGGTGACGTGGAATTCCGTAGAATTGCTCGCCGGCACGGTTCACAAGCAGATAGCGTCCATCGCCGGCCCGCTTGACAAAAATGGTGGCCGGCACGTTTTCAATAATGGCGTCGAGAAGCGCTTTGTTCCTGTCGCGCTCGCGCTCGGCGAGGTGTCTTTCGGTAACATCCTCATGCGTTGCGACCCAGCAGCCGCCATCGATCGGCTGACTTACCGCACTGATGATGCGGCCGTCGTCGAGCTCCATGACGGTACCCGCCCGGCGGCCACTGCTGATCGCGGCCAGAATCCATTCGGTATATCGCGCCGTGATACCTGCGCACGGACCGGCCCGCCGACGCAAGCGCGCCAGTTCCCGGATTGAACATCCGGAATGCACCTCGTTCGCCGCGAGACCGAACATGCGGAGGTAGGGCTCGTTGAAGAGGATCAGCCTGCCGGCAGCATCAAAGAGACAGAACGCCTGGCCCAAATTGTTGAGCGTGGCCGAAATGTCCCGGTTCTGCTTTTCCAGCCTGATCTGCGAGAGCCGCTCGATATGGAATTTGAACATTCCGAGCGCGAGGAGCATCAGGATGAAGACTGTCGCGAAAACGGTACCGGTCTGGATCGACATCGACGCCTGGACGGCACGCGAGACCGCAAGCTGATAGTCGTTGCCCATTGCCGCGAGGTCCAGGCTTCTTGCAAGGGCCAGCATGCATGCATCCCGCTTACGGCTGTGGCCGGCAATGACGACTGTTGGCCGGAACGCGCCGCAATTTCAGACTGATCATTTTTTGGAGGTTCATTTCGCGGCGCCGGAACCAATCCGCGCAGATTTGCCACGACGCCGGGCGAAAGCATGGGGCGTTCGCCCCTGCGGCAAGACAGACACAATGCATTTACGCAACCTCCCAATTCGGGAGACACCGATAAGGTAAAAAACTTAACGTCGCCTGAAGTTTGATGTATAGTAGGCATGCGTTGAAGTATTTGTACTCAATTATAAAGTATTGTTCTCGTGACGCGTACTCAATTACATGGCGGGAACAAAGGGAGTTAAATGAGTACCTGATATGAGCTCTCTGTTCTGGCTCAGCGACGAACAATGGACCGCCATCGCCTCGTTGATGCCCGAGGGCGGCGTGGGACCAAAGCGGCTCGACGATCGCGTCGTCATCAGCGGCATTATTCACGTCCTGAAATCCGGCTGCGCCTGGCGTGACTGCCCGCGCGAATA
>WBUW01000068.1 GCA_008933495.1 Pseudorhodoplanes sp. | reverse complement strand
GGCGCAGCAGCCCGGCCTCCGGGCGCAGGTCATAGGGCACGCCGTCCCATTTCGGTCCGCCCACCGCCCCGAACAGCACCGCGTCGGCGGCGCCTGCTATGACGCGCACAAGGTCGCCATCACCGAAGCCACGATGGCAAGGGCGCAGGCCGCCGACGAGCCCCGTTTCGGTCTCGAAGCGGGCAAGCCCTTTGCCGTTGAAGAAAGCGATCAGCTTCTCGACCTCGGCCATCACCTCGGGACCGATTCCGTCGCCGGGAAGAAGCAGGATATTGTGGGTCGCCATTGCTACGCCTCGCGCGTTGCGCAGTCATGGCCGGCTACAAGGCTGCGCCCCGGACCGGCCGAAAGCCGGATCCGCGTGCCGGGCATGACCACAGACTGTCGAATGCGCGGGAATTGCTAAAGAGGTGCACCGGGAATGGCAAGGCGCGCCGCCGCCGGTGCGCGCATAGCCGCTCGGCGGCGAGGCCGCGCGGGTTAACTGCCCGTCACCGGCGGCCGGCAAAGCCCTGCGCTTTGCCCTTATTGCGGGCTTGACCGGGCACAAGGCGCATCCTACCGCAGGTGCGAAAACAACAAGCGCGAAGGCGACAGGCGCGAAGGCGACCTGGCAGCGGGCTCATGGGCAAGACCACCTCCGGCAATTTCTTCGAGGACTTCACACTCGGGCAGAGCATCCGCCATGCGACGCCGCGCACCGTCACCACGGGCGACGTGGCGCTCTACAACGCGCTTTACGGCACGCGCTTTGCGGTGCAGTCGTCGGACACCTTTGCGGCGGCGATCGGCTATCCGCGCGCGCCGGTCGACGACATGCTGGTTTTTCACGTCGTGTTCGGCAAGACGGTACCGGACATATCGCTCAACGCGGTCGCCAATCTCGGCTACGCCAATTGCCGCTTCCTCAACCCGGTCTATCCGGGCGACACCCTGTCGGCGGTTTCGGAAGTCATCGGCCTGAAGGAAAATTCCAGCCGCAAGACCGGCATCGTGTTCGTGCGCTCGGCCGGCTACCGGCAGGACGGCCAGATGGTGGTCGAATATGTCCGCTGGGTGATGGTGCGAAAGCGCGACGAAAACGCGCCGGCGCCGGGCGAACACGTGCCCAAGCTGCCGGTGGCGGTCGAGTCGAACCTGCTCGGCGACGCCTGCCCGCTGATCCGCAACGGCCAGTACAGCACCACGCTGGCGGGCGCGCCGCATCGCTTCGCCGACTACGCGGCCGGCGAGAAGATCGATCATTGCGACGGCATGACGGTCGAGGAAGCCGAGCACCAGATCGCGACGCGGCTTTATCAGAACACCGCGCGCGTGCATTTCAACCAGTTCGCCGAAAGCAAGGGCCGTTTCGGCCGGCGGCTGATCTATGGCGGGCACGTCATTTCGCTCGCCCGCGCGCTCTCGTTCAACGGGCTGGCGAACGCGTTCCACGTGGCGGCGATCAACGGCGGGCGGCACGTCGCGCCGCTGTTCGCCGGCGACACCGTGTTCGCCTGGTCGGAAATTCTCGCCACCAGCGAATTGCCGGGGCGCGCGGATGTCGGGGCGCTGCGCCTGCGCACGCTCGCGACCAAGAACCGGCCGTGCGCGGATTTTCCCGACAAGACCGGCGATCCGGACGATCCGTCCGTGCTGCAGGACGACCCCTCGGTCATCCTCGATCTCGATTACTGGGTGCTGATCCCGCGCTGAACCGGCACGCCCGGCTCGCCGGCCTCCGGATTAGCGCGCATGTGGTCGACGAGCTGCTGCGCATAGGGCGGCAGCGCCTCGAAGTCGCGCACGCAGATGGTGAGGTCGCGCGGCGCCCACGCATCGGCAAGCTCCACGATCTTGATGGCGGCGGCTTTCTGTGCGCGGCGCGCGGTGGTTTCCGGCACGATGCCGACGCCGACATTGTGCTCGACCAGCCGGCAGACCGCATCGAAGCTGCGCAATTGCACGCGCAGCCGCAGCGGCCGCCCGATGCGGTTCGCCTTGGCGGCCAGGAAGCGCTGCAAGGCGCTGGCGCGATCGAGTCCGACGAAATCGTAGTCGAGCACGTCGACAAATCCGATCTTGGACTGCTGCGCCAGCGGATGATCGGGCGCGACCACCAGCACGAAGCGGTCGCTGCGGAACGGATAGGTGGTCAGCCGCCCGGCATCGACGGTGCCGGCAATGATGCCGATATCGGCGACGCCCTCGGCGATGAGATCGACAATTTCGTCACTCAGCCGCTCTTCGAGATCGATGCTGACGTGGCGATGGGTGGCCAGAAACGCGCTCAGCGTGTCGGGCAGGAACTCGGTGAGCGCATTGGTGTTGGACAGGACGCGGACCTGGCCGACCAGCCCGACGGCGTAGACGCCGAGGTCCTCGCGCAGGATTTCCGCCTGCGCCAGGATCGTGCGCGCATGCTGGAGCAGGGTGCGTCCGGCCGGGGTCGGCCGCACCCCCTGCCGCCCGCGCGTCAGCAGCGCGGTGCCGAGCGTACTCTCCATGTTGCGGATGCGGGTCGAGGCCGCGCCAAGCGCCAGATGGGCGCGCGCGGCGCCGTGCGTGATGCTGCCCGCCTCCACGACATGACGGAACAAACTGAGATCGATCAGGTCGAAGCGCATGCCAAACCTTCAATTTTGGCGAAGGTAAACTACGCCAAATAAGCGTTGTCCGGCCAATTTTTCTAATGATAGTCCATTTTTCGCGAAGCTTGAAATACGAACAGTTCAACCCGCGGCCGCATCCGGCCCGGGTCTGGCGCGGTACGGAGCTCCAAGCATGGCCAGTCCGAAGGCGCGCGTCGCGCGACCGCTGTCGCCGCACCTGCAAATCTACCGCCCGATGCTGACCATGACGATGTCCATCGTCCATCGCATCACCGGGGCCGCGCTCTATTTCGGCACCCTGCTCGTCGCCTGGTGGCTGATCGCGGCCGCCGCCGGCCCGAACGCTTTTGCCGCCGTGCAGGGATTTGCCGACAGCCTGATCGGGCGGCTGATCCTGTTCGGCTTTACCTGGGCGCTGCTGCACCACCTTCTGGGCGGCGTGCGCCACCTGATCTGGGACGCCGGCTACGGCTTCGGGCCGCGCGAGCGCGAATTCCTGACCCTGGCCGGCCTGATCGCCTCGGTCGGGCTCACCGTGCTGATCTGGATCCTCGGCTATCTGGCTTTGGGAGGCGCGCGATGAGCGAACGCCCGACCCTGCGCACCCCGCTCTCGCGCGTGCGCCATCTCGGCCCGGCGCGCGCCGGCACCGAGCATTTCTGGCGCCAGCGCCTGACCTCGGTCGCGCTCATCCCGCTCAGCATCGTCTTCATCGCGATCGTGATTTCGCTCATCGGCCGCAACCACGCCGCCACCGTGCAAATCCTCGGCTCGGCGCCGGTCGCGATCCTGATGCTCCTGTTCGTGGTGACCGGCATCTATCACATGTGGCTCGGCATGCAGGTCATCATCGAGGACTATGTGCATCACGAATTGCTGAAAATCATCACGCTGATGGCGAACACCTTTTTCTGCGCGGCGACCGGCCTTGCCTGCGTGTTCGCCGTTCTCAAGCTGAGCTTCGGAGTCTGAGACCATGGCCGCGAACGGCAAGACCGGCAGCAACGCCGCCGCCCCGGCGGTCAATGGACACGCCTATCCGATCGAGGACCACACCTATGACGTGGTCGTGGTCGGCGCCGGCGGCGCCGGCCTGCGCGCGGTCGTCGGCTGCGCGCAAGCCGGGCTGAAGACCGCCTGCATCACCAAGGTGTTCCCGACCCGCTCGCACACGGTGGCGGCGCAGGGCGGCATCGCCGCCTCGCTCGGCAACATGGGCGAGGACGACTGGCGCTTCCACATGTACGACACCGTCAAGGGGTCGGACTGGCTCGGCGACCAGGACGCGATCGAATATCTCGTGCGCAACGCGCCCGAGGCCGTCTACGAGCTCGAGCACTGGGGGCTGCCGTTCTCGCGCACCGAAGACGGCAAAATCTACCAGCGCCCGTTCGGCGGCATGACCACGCATTTCGGCAAGGGCATCGCCCAGCGCACCTGCGCGGCCGCCGACCGCACCGGCCACGCCATGCTGCACACGCTGTATTCGCAGTCGCTGCGCCATTCGGCGGAATTCTTCATCGAGTATTTCGCCATCGACCTGATCATGGACGACGAAGGCCGCTGCCGCGGCGTGGTGGCGATGTGCCTCGAAGACGGCTCGATCCACCGTTTCCGCGCGCAGACGACGGTGCTGGCCACCGGCGGCTACGGCCGCGCCTACTTCTCCTGCACGTCGGCGCATACCTGCACCGGCGACGGCAACGCCATGGTGCTGCGCGGCGGACTGCCGCTGCAGGACATGGAGTTCGTGCAATTCCATCCGACCGGCATCTACGGCGCCGGCTGCCTGATCACCGAGGGTGCGCGCGGCGAAGGCGGCTATCTCGTTAATTCCGAAGGCGAGCGCTTCATGGAGCGCTACGCGCCCTCGGCCAAGGACCTCGCCTCGCGCGACGTGGTCTCGCGCTCGATGACGATCGAAATCCGCGAGGGCCGCGGCGTCGGCAAGAACAAGGACCACATCTATCTGCACCTCGATCATCTCGATCCCAGGGTGCTGGCCGAGCGGCTGCCCGGCATTTCCGAATCCTCGCGCATCTTCGCCGGCGTCGACGTCACCAAGGAACCGATCCCGGTGCTGCCGACCGCGCATTACAATATGGGCGGCATCGCCACCAACTATCACGGCGAGGTCCTGACCAAGAAGAACGGCGATCCCGACAGCGTGGTGCCGGGCCTGATGGCGATCGGCGAAGCGGCCTGCGTCTCGGTGCACGGCGCCAACCGGCTCGGCTCCAATTCGCTGATCGATCTTGTCGTGTTCGGCCGCGCGGCCGCAATCCGCTGCGCGGAAACCCTGGAACGCGGCGCCAAGCAGCCGGAATTGCCGCCGGATTCGGCCGCGTTGCCGCTGTCGCGCCTCGACAGGCTCCGTTACGCCAATGGCGGAACGCCGACCGCCGAGCTTCGTCTGCGCATGCAGACGGTGATGCAGAGCAATTGCACGGTGTTCCGCACCGGCGAGACGCTCGACGAAGGTCACACGCTGATCCACGACGTCCATGACGCGTTGCCTGACGTGCGCGTCACCGACCACTCGCTGATCTGGAACTCCGACCTGATCGAGACGCTGGAGCTCGACAACCTGCTGGCGCAGGCGGTGGTGACCATGGATTCGGCGCGCAACCGTACCGAAAGCCGCGGTTCGCACGCCCGCGAGGATTATCCCGAGCGCGACGACAAGAACTGGATGAAGCACACGCTGGCCTGGCTCGATGCGAAAACCGGCAAGGTCACGATCGACTACCGGCCGGTGCACGCCTACACGCTGACCAACGACATCGCCTATATCGAACCGAAAGCGCGGGTTTACTGATGCGAGCGTCGCATGAAATCGTCGCGGGTTTACCGACGCTCGTGGCACGCCAACCCTTCTGAGGACGCGACAGTGGCAGGATTCGCAATGGGGACGATGCGGCGGCTAGCGCTCGGTGCGGCGGTGTTGGCTTGCATGGCCGTCGCGGGCGCCAAGTCACCGGTCGCGGCGCCAGCCGATCTTGAGACCATCGAGCGCGAATGCGGCAAGCAACTCCGGCTGCCGCCGGGCGGATGCGGCTGCCTGCGCGAGCGCGCAGCGCGGCTGAAGGACGGCCAGCAGGGTTTCGTCGCCGCGATCGTCACCAAGAATGAGGCCGCGCAAACCCGGGCGCGCGGCAATCTGACCGTTCAGGAACTGACCGAAGCAGGCATGTTCATGTCGAGCGCCCCGGCACAATGCGCCCGGGGAGCCCGCTAGCGGGCTCCTACAGTCAGCAAAGGCGAAACCACATGGTCGAATTCACGCTGCCGAAAAATTCCAAGATCACCGAGGGCAAGGTCTGGCCGGCCGCGCCGGGCACGAAGAACGCGCGCGAGTTCCGCGTCTATCGCTGGAACCCGGACGACGGCCAGAATCCGCGCGTCGATACCTACCAGGTCGATCTCGACGATTGCGGCCCGATGCTGCTCGACGCGCTCATCTGGATCAAATCGAAGGTCGACCCGACGCTGACTTTCCGCCGCTCCTGCCGCGAGGGCGTGTGCGGCTCCTGCGCGATGAACATCGACGGCGTCAATACGCTTGCCTGCACGCGCACGATGAAGGAGGTGCCGTCCAAGACCGTGCGCATCTATCCGCTGCCGCACATGCCGGTGGTCAAGGACCTGGTGCCCGACCTGAGCAATTTCTACGCGCAATATGCCTCGATCGAGCCGTGGCTGCAGACCAAGACGCCGGAGCCGGTCAAGGAATGGAAGCAGAGCCACGCCGACCGCGAGAAGCTCGACGGTCTCTATGAATGCATCCTGTGCGCCTGCTGCTCGACCTCGTGCCCGAGCTATTGGTGGAATTCCGACCGCTATCTCGGCCCCGCCGCGCTGCTGCAGGCGCAGCGCTGGATCGTCGATTCGCGCGACGAGGCGGCCGGCGAACGCCTCGACAATGTCGAGGACCCGTTCCGGCTCTATCGCTGCCACACCATCATGAACTGCACCAAGGCCTGCCCGAAGGGTCTCAATCCGGCCAAGGCGATCGCCGAGATCAAGATGAAGCTCGTCGAGCGGCAGGTATAGCCGCGCCGTCAGCACGCGCCGACCAGGCCGGTGCCGGCCTGGCGCCGGCCGGCTACCTCGCGTGCGCTCGGCGAGATCGCGATGGCCGGGACAAAAAGCGTCGACGGCGCGGTCTTCGGCGGCCGCGCCTGGCGGTGACGGATTCTACGACAGCCGCAACCCCATCATCGCCGCCATTATCGCCGCAGCGACCACCGCGCCGGCACACATGATGCCGATCGCCAGCCGATTCACCGCCGCGACCCGCCAGCCGTATCCGAGCAACACGATCCGCAGGCCGCAGGCGAGATGCCCGATCGTCGCCATCGTCGCGAACAGATAATACGGCACCTGGCGCGCATTGTTGGCGTTGCTCAATATGCCGCCGGTCCGGACGCTGGTTGCGAACAGCCAGTTGGTGTTGAGATCATACTGCGCGCGGGCGACGATCAGAATGACGGTCATGTGCGCCAGCAGAAACGCCATGACGCCAATGCCGGTCGCGACCTGAAGCGTGCGGAAGCGATCCCCCTGCGCGTACTGATAGATCGATGCCAGAGTGACGCCGCTCGCGACCTGGAACAAAAACAGCGCGACGATCGCCGGCTCGATCACATAGTTCCGGTACCAGAGCCGCAGCGCATCCTGCACATCGACATGCGCCTGCGTTCCGAACAGTGCCGCCAGATGATTGCCGAAATGCGCGATCAGGAACGCCACCACAATCGACGCCGCGGCAACGCCGTGCATGACCCGCAGCTGTCCGGCCCAGGACGGCTGGCGCGCGAGGCGATGCGGCCGCCCGATCGCGGCGACAACGACGAGCACCGCCCAGATCAGGGTCCACAGATAGCGGTCGTCGGCAGGAGAGCGGAACATTGCGAAGAACACGCGCTCGGCGGTGTAGAAGGCCGGGGTCGCAAAGGCGAGATAGGTGATCCAGCGCGTGCCGACAAAGCGGTCGTTGCGCTCGATCGGGCGAACCAGCATCAGATAGCTGACGATGGTCGGGGTTGCGCTCAGCGCGAGCGACACCGCGCTCGCAATGAGCGGCAGCGCCATCGCCCGGCCGGAGGATTCGCGCACGGCCGTCGTCGATATGTAGAAGCACCAGACCGACCAGGGATACAAAAGCGCAAGCACCGGCGGCAAAACGGCCGCGAGGCGCGCCGAAGAAAGCGCCCCGGTCTCCGCAGCCACCACGCGTCGCTCGTTGATATCGGTCATTTTTGCTCCCCCCTCCATTCTTCCCGTCGCTTGTGCGCGCCTTGTCGCCTATCGTTGCGCAGTTGCGTCGCGTTATCGGGGCAATTTGCCTGTTATCAGACCACGAATAACTTATCAGAGCTCTGATATATCAACAAGGACAAAATGGGCAATTCCGGGGCAAAATCGCCCCTGCCGGGGGCGGGGGAAGGCAAGCGCGGGGAACAAGGCCGGCTCGGCTATCTGCTGCGCCAGGCTGCGGCCGCGCACCGGCTGCGGATGGAGCGGGCGCTCGCAGACCTCGGCGTCACGCCGCCACAGTTTTCCGTGCTGACGATCCTGGCCGCCTATCCGGGATATTCGAACGCGGATATCGCACGCGTCACACTGCTGACGCCGCAAACCGTCAGCGTCATCGTGGCCAATCTGGAGCGGATGGGTGCGATCACCCGCACGCCGCATGCCGTGCACGGACGCATCAAGCAGCTCGAGCTCAACAAGAGCGGCCGCGCGCTGCTCGCCAGTTGCAAAACGCGCGTTCATGCACTGGACCGCGACCTGTCGGGGGGGCTCGCACCGGCCGACGAACGCGCGATCCGGCGCTGGCTGGTGAAGGCTGCAACAAGCGAACCGGGACCATGATGCTGCCAATTCCGCCACGCCCCGATGTCAGTTTACGCGATCGGGCTTCCGGCCTGGCATGCAACGCAGGAGAAGAGATCATGATCGATCACATCGGCTTTCCGGTTTCCGACTATGAACGCGCCAAGGCGTTCTATGCGAAAGCGCTCGCTCCGCTCGGCTACACCCTGATCATGGAAGTGGAACAGGAAACCGAAAAAGGCCTTGCGGCCGCCGGTTTCGGCGTCGGCGGCAAGCCGGATTTCTGGATCGGCGGCGAAGGCAAGCTCGACAGGCCGCTGCATGTCGCGTTCGCCGCCGGCGACCGCGCGAGTGTCGATGCCTTCTACCAGGCGGCGCTTGCCGCCGGCGGACGCGACCACGGCGCGCCGGGCCTGCGGCCGCATTATCATCCGAACTATTACGGCGCCTTCGTGCGCGATCCCGACGGACACAATATCGAGGCGGTCTGCCACGCGCCGGCGTGAGCGCGTCTATGGTGCCGGCGCCTCAGACATAGCCCTGCAACAGCGCGTCGGGCATGCCGCCGGCCGGCCTTTGATCCGGCGCATGATCGCCATGCAGGGCGATCCGGAAGCCCGATATCCGGCCGCCGTCGAGCGCAACGCCGCCGTAGCGCGCAATCAGGCGCAGCATCGGTTCGTTCCGGTCCGAGGTGTCGAGGATCAATTCGCTCATGCCAAGTTCGCGCGCGCGCGCGACCACCCGCGCCATGAGCGCGCGGCCCCAGCCGCGGCCGCGCCACGGCGTCTCGATGGAAAAGGCGGCATCGGCGAGGCTGTCGGTGGTGTGCGGAATGATTTCCGCACCGCCACGCAATTCGCCGTCGACGACGATGCCGGTCAGGTCGGCGCGCGCAGCCAGGAGGCGAAGGCAATGCGCGTCGATGGCGCGGTCGTCGACCGCCGCCGCAAAGCGGCTCCAGCGGCTTGCGCGGTCGAGCCGCAACAAGTGGCGGTGATAGTCGGCGATGCCGACCGCTGCGATCTCCGGCGCACCCGCTTTCACGACGTCAATGTCCCCCTGCCGACCCCCGGCGGTCGGCCAAGCTGCGGCTTGAACCACGACCGAAAGGCTAACGCGGGCGTACCGCCACCGCGTTAATGCGCGCGGACCGCGCCGATCGCTATCACATTGAAAAATCGGATTTTTGCGCTTTGGCGGCGGCGACAGACAGGACTATTTTCTCTATTACGGTTGACGGGGCGCTAATGGATGGGCGGGCGTGGCCGCGGTCGCGTATGAACATGCCGCCGCAAGCCGTTCCCAGTCACATCCCTTGATAAAACGGCGGAACATGGTCAAAGCGGGCAAGATCGCGCTCGGCCGGCCGCAAAATCTGCTTCCAACAGCCAGGATAGCGGCAAAATTTATCGCGAAACAAAATTTTCTATTATAATATTCAATTCGACATTGATTTTAGTAATTTCTTATCCGCTTTCCCCGAAATTTGTTCACCATCAGGGTCGTCAAGAATGACGGCCGCCATTCCGGGGTCTTTC
>WBUW01000067.1 GCA_008933495.1 Pseudorhodoplanes sp. | reverse complement strand
GCAATCAATGGCGCAGCCTGTTGCGGACCGGCCAGCGCCGTGGCCGCCCCGTGCCGCAACTCGCCCGGCATCGAGTTCGGGCACGCGGCGAGCCGGCGCATACAGCTCGCCGGGCCGGGCGATTTTCGGATGCCGTGCCTGCGCCGGGACCGCAATCCATTCCCACGGCCGTTTCAGAATTTTGGCCATCGGCACGTTGCGATCGGCCGCCACCGACACGAACGAGGTATTGGCCCCGTTCTCCAAGAGGCGGCGGACGAGATAGGCCAGGAGATCGCGATGCCCGCCGACCGGCGCATAGATGCGGCAGGCGGCCGGCGGAATCTCGGCCAGGAGTTCCTCGTAGAGCGCCTCGCCCATGCCGTGCAGGCGCTGGAATTCGAGCCCCTCGACGCCGCCGGCCGCCGCGATCACGCTCGCAACCGTCAGGGCGTTATGCGTGGCGAATTGCGCAAACAGGCGCGCACGCGCGGCCAGCAGCTTGTGCGCGCACGCCATGTAGCAAAGATCGGTCATCGCCTTGCGGCTGAAGACCGGGAAATCGTCGAGGCCGCGTTCCTGCGCGCGCTTGATTTCGCTGTCCCAATAGGCACCCTTGACCAGGCGCACCATCAGCCGGCGCCCGGCCGCGCGCGCAAGCTCGGCGAGCCAGTCGATCACGGCCGGCGCGCGCTTCTGATAGGCCTGCACCGCAAGCCCGAAGCCGTCCCATCCCCGCAGCGAAGGGTCGGGCAGCACGGCGGCAATCAGATCGAGCGACAATTCGAGGCGGTCGGCTTCCTCCGCATCGATCGTGAAATTCAGATCGAACGCCTTGGCCCTTTGCGCCAGCGCAAGCAGGCGCGGCGCCAGCTCGCGCAACACCCGCGCGCGCGAGACGGCCTCGTAACGCGGATGCAGCGCGGACAGCTTGACGGAAATTCCGGGGCGCGCGGGCAGCGCATCGTCGCCGGCCTGCCGCCCGATCGCCTCGATCGCGCCGGCATAGGCGTTCCAGTAACGCTCCACGTCCTCCGCCGTGCGCGCGCCCTCGCCCAGCATGTCGAACGAATAGCGGGTGCCTGGCGCGGCGCGGGCCAGCGCCTCCGCGATCGTCTGTCCGAGCACGAAGTGGGAGCCGAGCAGACGCATGGCCTGGCGGGCGGCGGTACGCACGGCCGGCAGCCCGATGCGACGGGTCAGGCTTTCCAGGATGGTGTCGGGGGTTTCGCCCGGATGGATCAGGCGCGCGGTAATGCCAAGCGTCCAGGCCGAGGCCGAGACCAAGAGCGAACCGGTTTTCAGGTCCGGGTGCGACCAGTCGCCGGCGGCGAGCTTGTCCTCGATCAGCCGGTCGGCGGTTGCGGCATCCGGAACGCGCAGCAGCGCCTCCGCCAGCACCATGAGGGCGAGCCCCTCCTTGGTCGACAGCGAATAGGCGTGCAGGAAATCCTCGATGCCGCCGATGCCGCCGGTGCGCCCGCGGATCGCCTCGACCAGGCGGACGGCGAGCGCGTCGATCCGCGCCTCGGCGGCCGGATCGCGCGGCTGTTGCAGCCACGCCGCCGCAAACGTTTCGTCCGCGGGCGCAAGCGCGGCCCGGAAAGGCGCGACGGCGGGGCCTGCGGCCGGATTTTGCGGGTCGGACATGGTCTCGCCCGGTCGGATTGACGATCCGCTCCCTTATAGCGCGGAAGCGCCCGCCCCGGGCGCTGTTCGGCGGCGAGATCATGGCTTGCCCGCGGATGCGGCAGCGCCGCCGCCGTGCTGTGCAGATTGCCGGGTGCGGGCCGGCGCCATCTTGCTCTTTCGAGCGGCATGTTCTTTGCTGATCACGAAATGAATATGTCGGACGACGCCATCCGGCCCTGGATGGCTGAATCCGACGCTGCCGCTTGCCGCCGGATGCGGGGCATTTGGGCCCGCCCGGGAACGTTTCAGGGAAAGGAATGGACGATGAGTAAGCCAGGTTTCATGCGGACCACGGGGATCGTGGCAGCCGCTTTCGGATTCATGTTGGCCGCGGCGCCGGCGCTGGCGCAGACGCCGGTGAAATTCACCCTCGACTGGAAATTCGAAGGACCTGCCGCCCCGTTCGTCACCGCCATCGACAAGGGCTATTTCAAGGCCGAGGGGCTTGACGTCACGATCGATACCGCCGGCGGCTCGCTCGAACCGCTCAACCGTCTGGCGTCGGGCACCTACGACATGGGCTTTGGCGACATCAATTCGCTGATCAAGTTCCGCGACGCCAATCCCGGCACGCCGATCAAGGCGGTGTTCATGGTCTACAACAAGCCACCCTTCGCCATTGTCGGCCGCAAGAGCCGCGGCGTGGTCAAGCCCAAAGACCTCGAAGGCAAGAAGCTCGGCGCGCCGGCGCCCGACGGCGCCTATGCGCAATGGAAAATCTTCACCCGAGCCAACGGCATCGACGCCTCCAAGGTCACCATCGAGAATGTCGGCTTCCCGGTGCGCGAGCCGATGCTGGCGGCCGGCCAGGTCGACGCCATCACCGGTTTTTCGTTCTCCTCCTTCATCAATCTGAAGGATCGCGGCGTGCCGGTTGACGACATCACCGTCATCCTGATGGCCGATCACGGCGTCAATCTGTACGGCAATGCCATCATCGTGAATCCGAAATTCGCCGCCGAGAAGCCGGAAGTGGTCAAGAAATTCCTCAACGCCTTCCTCAAGGGGCTCAAGGATACCGTCAAAGATCCCGGCAAGGCCGTCGATTCGGTGATCAAGCGCAACGATGTGGCCAAGAAACCGGTCGAACTCGAACGCCTGCAAATGGCGATCAGGGACAATATCGTCACGCCGGAAGTCAAGGCGGACGGCTTCGGCGGCGTCAATCTGCAGCGGCTCGACAAGTCGATCGAGCAGATCGCGCTCACCTACGAGTTCAAGAATCCGAAGCCGAAGGCGGCCGACGTCTTCGACGCTTCGTTCCTGCCGCCGGCCGCCGCGCGCAAGATGTAGGCAGCGCGGCGCAAGCGGGGCTGACAGGTGTCCGGTTTCATCGCCCTCGATGGCGTAAGCCATCGCTATGGCGGCATCCAGGCCGGCCCTGACGGCGTCCTTGCGATCCAGGACCTGACGCTCGCGGTCGGCCGCGGCGAATTCGCCGCGGTCGTCGGTCCGTCCGGCTGCGGCAAGTCCACGCTGATGAAGCTCGTCACCGGACTGCAATTTCCGTTTGCCGGCCATGTCACGGTCGGCGGCGAGGACGTGCACCAGCCGGTCAAGATTGCCGGCATGGCGTTTCAGGCACCCACCCTGCTGCCGTGGCGCACGACGCTGGAAAACCTGCTGCTGCCGCTCGAAATCGTGCGCCCGCACCGCGGCGAGCTGCGCCGCAACAAGGCGGCCTATGTCGAGCGGGCGGAGAAACTGCTCGCCTCGGTCGGCCTTGCCGGCTTCGGTTCCAAATATCCCTGGCAATTGTCGGGCGGCATGCAGCAGCGCGCCTCGCTCTGCCGCGCGCTCATTCACGAGCCGCAACTGCTCATGCTCGACGAGCCGTTCGGCGCGCTCGACGCGTTCACGCGCGAGGAATTGTGGTGCGTCATCCGCGACCTGCATGCGGCGCGCGGCATCACCATCATTTTCGTTACCCACGACCTGCGCGAGGCGGTGTTCCTGGCCGACCGGGTCTTCGTCATGTCGGCGCGGCCGGGCCGCATCCTGGCCGAGCGGACGATCGACCTGCCGCGCCCGCGCGACCTGGAAGTGACCTTCTCGTCGGCGTTCCAGGACATCGTGCACGAGCTGCGCGATCATATCGTGAAGGCGCGGCAATGAACCGGGCCAATGTCATGATCCGGCTGGCGCCGTGGCTGTTCACGCTGGCGTTGCTGCTGTTCTGGGAATTTGTCTGCCGCGCGTTCAAGATTCCCGAGTTTTTCCTGCCGACGCCGACCGCGGTGGCGGGCGCGATCTACGAATTCTGGCCGGCGATCTACCGCAATTCCTGGATCACGCTGCAGACGACGCTGATCGGATTCGGGCTTGCGGTCGGGTTCGGGCTCTTGCTCGGCCTTGCCATCGGCTGGTCGCGCACGATCTATGCCGGCCTGTATCCGCTGATGATCGGCTTTAACGCGATCCCCAAGGTCGCGGTAGTGCCGATCCTTGTCCTGTGGTTCGGCATCGGCTTCGTGCCGGCGGTGCTGACCGCGTTCCTGATCTCGTTCTTTCCCATCGTCGTGAATGTGGCGACCGGGCTTGCCACCATCGAGCCGGAGATGGAGGACGTGCTCAAGGCGCTCGGCGCCTCCAAGCTCGACATCATGCGCAAAGTCGGCATCCCGCGCTCGCTGCCCTACTTTTTCGGCTCGCTCAAGATCGCCATCACGCTCGCCTTCGTCGGCTCGGTGATTTCGGAAAGCGTCGCCTCGAATTACGGCATCGGCAACCTGATGCTGCAGGCGCAGGCCCAGTTCCAGGTGCCGCTGATCTTTGCCGGCCTCATCGCCCTCGCCGTCGAAGGCATCGTCATGTACTGGGTGATGGCGCTGCTCGAACAGCGCATGACCGGCTGGGCGCAGCGCTCGGACTTCGCGCAGAACTGACCGGCGTGCGCCCGGTCACAATGTCATCGCGATCGGAGAAACCGCGCGGCCGCGCTGCCCCGGCACGCCTCGCGGATTGAGCGCCGCCGCCACGGCATCCGCAAGCTGTTCGAGCGCGACGCGGCCGTCGCCTTCGCGGATCGAGACCCCGCAATACAGGTCGGCGGGTTTCGGATAAGGCGCGTCGTCCCACGCCGTCAGTCCGGCCGTATCGACGCGGCTGCGTATGAGGATCATGACGCCCAGCCCGGCATTGACCGCGGCCGCCAAACTGGCGGTGCTGGAATTGACGTAAACGACCTCATAGGCGCGCCCGATCTCCTCCAGTGCCGCCACCGCGAGCTGATGCATCGCGCAATGCTCGCCGAACGAAACGAGTCCGACCGGCGCGTTGGGATCATACGGATAAACCGGGTTGTGAACCCACACCGCCTCTTCCCGCCACTCGTGTTGCGAATCGTGCACGCTCTCCACCGACATGCCGACGCACAGATCGAGTTCGCCCTGACGCAATTCGCGCAGGAACATTTCGCGGTGCCCGCTGCGCACCTGGAACCGGACCTCCGGCCAGCGCAGACGGAACTGCGCGAGCGTCCAGGGCAGAAAGGGCAAAATGAAATCGCCCGGAACGCCGACCCGGATCGTTTGCGACGGCGGCCCCGGCATGGTCAGGCCGAGGATGCTGTCGTTGATTGAAAGCAGGCGGCGCGCATGATCGACAACGCGTTCGCCGATCGGCGTCAGCAGCACGCCCGGCGCGCTCTTGTCGAGAATGTCGGCGTCGAGCAGGTGGTGCAGGCGCTTGATCTGGGCACTGACCGCCGGCTGCGTCACACCCAGCGCCTGCGCGGCCTTGGTAAAGCTGCGCAGGTCGACCACCGTCACCAGCGTGCGCAACAATTCAGTTGGTATATTGACCATTGCGGGGCCGGCTGCTCGCCAGTTCCTTTCCAGTTTGAGTGTGCCATAGCGTATGGACGGAGGGACCACGCTTTGGCTATCACTTTTCATTTATCGCGCTTGGCAGAATTACGATGGCGGCGCCTGGGGGTTCGCGAAAATGAAAACGTTATTGGATAAGGCGATAATGACGTTCGGTCTTGCGATTCCTCAAAGTCTGCCGGTGGCACCCGCGTCATGAAAAGCGGTCTATGAAGCTTCTGCGGCTCTATATGCGGGTTCTTCACCTTCTCGGCCCGGAAACGCGGCTGGGATGGTTCCTCACTGTTGCCAACGTGGCGCTGGCCGCCGCCCAGTTTGCCGAACCGGTCCTGTTCGGCCGCATCATTGACGCGCTCGCCGGCGCCCAGGGCGGGCGCGGCACCACCACCTGGGAAAGCCTGCTGCCGCTCCTGCTCGCCTGGGCCGGCTTCGGGCTGTTCACCATCGGCTGCGGCGTGGTGGTAGCCCTGTACGCCGACCGCCTGGCGCACCGGCAGCGCCATGCCGTACTGACCGGCTATTTCGAGCATGTGCTGCAATTGCCGCTATCCTTTCACGGCGGCGCCCATTCCGGCCGCCTGATGAAGGTGATGCTGGCGGGCACCGATTCCCTGTGGAGCATCTGGCTGTCCTTCTTCCGCGAGCATTTCGCGGCCTTCGTCGCGCTCCTCATCCTGCTCCCGCTCTCGCTCGCCCTGAACTGGCGGCTGGCGCTGCTCCTGATCGTGCTGTGCGTGCTGTTTGCCGCGCTCACCTCGATCGTGCTGCGCAAGACCAACGAAATGCAGACGCAGGTCGAGCGGCATTATTCCGACCTCGCCGAACGGGCCTCGGACGCGCTCGGCAATGTCGCGCTGGTCCAGAGCTATGTGCGCATCGAGACCGAGGTGATTGCGCTGCGCGATGTCGTGAACCGGCTGCTCAGCGCGCAGATGCCGGTTCTGTCCTGGTGGGCGGTGGTGGCGGTCGCCACGCGCGCCTCCACCACGGTCACCCTGCTCGCGATTTTCCTGGTCGGCACCTACCTCCTGTTCCGCGATCTCGCCACGCTCGGCGACATCGTGATGTTCATGAATTTTGCGACCATGCTGGTGCAGCGGCTCGAACAAGCGGTCGGTTTCGTCAACAAGGTGTTCATGGACGCCCCGCGCCTGGAAGAGTTTTTCGGGGTGCTCGATGCCGAGCCGGCGGTCCGTGACCGTCCGAACGCGATCGATCCCGGGCGGCTGACCGGCAACGTCGCCTTCGAAGGGGTGTCGTTCTCCTATGACGGCAAGCGGCCGGCGGTCGCCGACCTCGACTTCATCGCCAGGCCCGGCGACGTGATCGCGCTGGTGGGGCCAACCGGCGCCGGCAAGACCACCGCGCTCGCCCTCCTGCACCGCGTGTTCGATCCGCAATCGGGCGGCATCAAGGTCGACGGCATCGACCTGCGCGACATGAAGCTCGCCGCGCTGCGTCGCAATATCGGCGTCGTGTTCCAGGAGGTGCTGCTGCTCAACCGCTCGGTCGCGGAAAATCTCTATATCGGCAAGCCCGACGCCACCGAGGAGGAGATGCGCGAAGCGCTGGCGCGCGCGCAGGCGCTCGAATTCGTCGACCGCAACCCCGAGGGTCTCCAGGCGAACGTCGGCGAGCGCGGGCGTTTCCTGTCGGGCGGCGAGCGTCAGCGGCTGTCGATCGCGCGCGCGCTGTTGAAAAATCCGCCGATCCTCATCCTCGATGAAGCCACAAGCGCGCTTGACGCGGCGACCGAGGTCAAGGTCCAGGCCGCGCTCGACGAAGTCATGAAGGACCGCACCACCTTCGTGATCGCGCACCGGCTCGCGACCATCCGCAACGCGACGAAAATCCTCGTGTTCGCGGCCGGCCGCATCGTCGAGACCGGCACCTTCGACGAACTGACCGCCCGCGACGGCCCGTTCGCCGAGCTCGCGCGCAGCCAGTTCCTCATCCCGAAAGCGCAGCCGCGCCCCCAATCCGACCGCGCGCCGGCCTGACTAGAGCATCATCCCGAAAAGTGTGCAGCGGTTTTCGGGATCATGCGCTAACGGATGCGTTCGAGGATGCTCACGTAATTGGCGACGGCGGCGCCGCCCATGTTGAAAATGCCGGCCAGCCGCGCATCCCTGACCTGGAAATCCTTGGCCTGGCCGGTGAGCTGCATCGTGCACAGAGCGTGCATCGATACGCCGGTGGCGCCGATCGGATGGCCCTTGGCTTTCAGCCCGCCCGAGGGATTGACCGGCAGGCGGCCGTCCTTCCGGGTGGTGCCGTCGGCGATCACGCGCGCACCCTGCCCTTCCGGCGCAAGACCCATCGCCTCATACTCGATCAGTTCGGCAATCGTGAAACAGTCGTGCGTTTCGACGAACGACAGGTCGGAGAGCGCAACGCCCGCTTTCGCCAGCGCTTCTTTCCAGGCCAGCGTGCAGCCTTCGAATTTGAGGATGTCGCGCTTGGCCATCGGCAGGAAGTCCTGCACGTGGGCGGCGGCGCGGAACACGATCGCCTTCTTCATCCGCAGCGCGGTTTCCACGTCCGCCAGCACGATGGCCGCCGCCCCGTCGGAGACCAGCGAGCAATCCGTGCGCTTGAGCGGGCCGGCCACGAACGGGTTCTTGTCGCTCTCGGTGCGGCAGAAATCGTATCCGAGATCCTTGCGGATCTGGGCGAACGGATTGCCGACGCCGTTCTTGTGGTTTTTCGCCGCGATCATGGCGAGCGCGTCCGACTGGTCGCCGTATTTCTGGAAATAAAGCCCGGCGATCTTGCCGAAGATGCCGGCAAAGCCGCCCTCGATATTGGCCTCGTCGCGCACATAGGACGCCTTCAGCAGATTGCGTCCGATTTCCGGGCCGGGCGTCGTCGTCATCTGTTCGACGCCGACCACGAGCACGATGCGCGCGGCCTTGGCCGCGATGCTCTTGAGGCCCTGATGGACGGCCGCCGAACCGGTGGCGCAGGCATTCTCGACCCGCGTGGCGCGCTTGAAGCGCAGATCGGGCGAAGCCTGCAGCACCAGCGAGGCGGTGAAGTCCTGCGCCGAGAAGCCGGCGTTGAAATGTCCCAGGACGATCTCGTCGACATCGCGCGCCTCGATGCCGGCATCGGCCAGCGCTTCGCTGGCGACGCGGACGATCAGGCTTTCCACGCTCTCGCTGTCGAGCTTGCCGAAGGGGGTATGCGCAATGCCTACAATACAGGCGGTCATTGGATGGGTTCCTTGCCGAACTTTGGTCGCTTTCTTGGGGGATTACCACGCTTCGAGGCACAAAAACAGCGTGGCTGGGAATGGCGACTTTGCGTTCCGGGCTGCCTTTGGGCTAGATAAATGTCGAATTCGCGCGCCGACGCGAAAAACTCGAAGGACCGGCAGACCCTGTGACCTTCGCTCCGCGGCTGTTCCGAAATTCCGTTATACTTGCAACTTTTCTCGCCGGACTGGCGCCGCTGTCGCTTGCAACCTGCGGACCCGCATCGGCCGAAGCGCTTTTGCTGATCGAAGCCGACACCGGCAAGGTCCTGCACGCGGAAAATGCCGCGCAGCCCTGGTACCCGGCCTCGGTCACCAAGCTGATGACCGCCTATATGACCTTGCGGGCGGTGCGCGAACGGCGCCTGAATCTCGACACGCTCCTCACCGTCTCGGCCAATGCCGCCGCCCAGGCGCCGTCGAAAATGGGCTTCAAGCCCGGCACCACCGTCACCGTCGATAACGCGCTGAAGATGCTGATGGTGAAATCGGCCAACGATATCGCCGTCGTTCTGGCCGAGGGCGTGTCCGGATCGATTTCGAAATTCGCCGACGAGATGAACCGGGCCGCCCAGCGGCTCGGGATGACGCAGACGACCTACGTCAATCCCAACGGCCTGCCGGCCGATGCGCAGGTCACCTCGGCGCGCGATCAGGCGATCCTGGCGCGCGCCGTCCTGCGCGAGTTCCCGGAATACGAAATCTACTGGCGCATCTCCGCGATCAGGTTCGGCCGGCGGGTGATGCGCAACTACAATACCCTCATCGATCGCTATCCGGGCGCCGACGGCATGAAGACCGGCTTCATCTGCGCATCCGGCTTCAATCTCGTGGCCTCGGCGAAGCGCAACGGCAAGCGGCTGATTGCGGTCGTGCTCGGCGCGCCGTCCGGCCCGGTTCGCGCGGTCAAGGCGGCGCAGATGTTCGAACGCGGGTTCAACAGCGGCGGCTTTAGCTGGCTTGCGCCCGCGCTCGGCAATGTCGAAACCATGGTCCCGGTCAATGCCGCCCCGCGCAATCTGCGCGACGAGATGTGCGGAAAGCACCGCAAGCGTCCGGCCGCCGAATCCGAGGACGACGAGGCCGACGAGACGATCACCAATACCCAGATCGATTCCGGCTCCCCGCACGCGATCAACCTTGCGAACTTGCGCGGGTCGATTTCGAAACCCTCGACGCTGCTCGGCCCGCTGACGCCGTCGATGGAACCGATTGTCGTGTTCGCCGGACCGCCCAAATCC
>WBUW01000540.1 GCA_008933495.1 Pseudorhodoplanes sp. | reverse complement strand
CGCGCCAAATACACCGCCGATCTGGAGACTGGCGAAGCTCTTGTCGGCCGTATTTTGAGGAGTCGCTGGTCACACGCCAATATTTTGTCTGTCGATACCAGCAAGGCTCGCGCCTTGCCCGGCGTTGCCGCTGTTATCACGGGTGACGATTGCGACCGGCCGTTCGGAGTCCTTCCCATCGCCGAAGATGAATATCCGCTCGCGCGCGGACGGGTGCGCTACCGGGGTGACCCCATCGCCGCGGTGGCAGCGACCGACGCGAAGACCGCGGAACAGGCGCTTCATCTGATCGATGTGCAAGTCGAAGAACTTCCCGCCTACTTTACCTTTGAGGACGCCGGAGCGCCGGACGCAATCGCCACGCATGACAGGTATCCGGGCAACTTGCTGCGGGAACAGAGTTACGAGCTGGGCGACGTCAATGGCGGTTTCGCACGATCTCATCTCATCATGGAAGGCACATTCCATTGCGCTGAGGTGAACCATTTGCAGATGGAGCTTAATGCCGCTCTGGCAGACTTCGATTCCAGCCGCAGGCATTTAACCATTTGGTCGCCCACGCAAGTCCCCTATTATCTGCACCGAATGCTGGCCCAATGCCTGAAACTGGATTCTTCCCAGGTTCGTGTGATCAAGCCTTTTGTCGGCGGCGGTTTCGGTGCCAGGGCAGAGGCGCTCAATTTCGAGATCATCGCGGCACTTCTGGCCCGGGCGGCCGGAGGCCGGGTTCGCATCACACAGACCCGCGAGGAATGTTTCCTCAGCCACCGCGGTCGTCCCCGGTCACAAATTCATCTTAAACTGGGATTAGCCGAAGACGGCGCGATCACGGCCTGCGAAGCGAATGCGGTGCAAGCCGGTGGGGCCTATCCCAGTTACGGCATCATCACAATTCTCTATGCCGGCGCCGGTCTGAGCAATCTTTATCAATTGCCGGCATTGCGTTTCAACGGACGTCGCTACTTCACCAATACGCCGGCGTGCGGCCCCATGCGCGGCCACGGTACCATCACCAGTCGGTTCGGATTTGAGACGCTGTTCGACGAGATGGCCGAGCGTCTGAAACTGGATCCGTTCCAGGTGCGGCGGCGGAACTTGCTTGAGGTTCCCTGCGAGACAATTACCGGCGTCAAGATCAATTCTTATGGCCTCGGCCAATGCTTGGATTGGGTGGAGAAGTCATCGGGTTGGTCGGAGCGCCGCGGCCGGCTATCGGGCGACCGGGGCCTGGGTTTGGGCTGCTCGCACATGCTCAGCGGCGCTGCCACGCCCATTCACCGCACCGGCGAACCACATGCTGTTATCGAATTGAAACTTGATTTTGATGGCGGGATTACCGTGCTGACCGGCGCTCCCGATATCGGCCAGGGTTCAAGTACGTTGATCGTTCAGGCGGTGGCCCACGTACTGGGCATCGATTGCGATCGCATCAGGGTCTGCGAAGCTGACAGCAACATCGCGCCCAAGGATACGGGAGCGTTTTCTTCACGCATCTCATTCATGTGCGGCAATGCGGCTATCGATGCCGCCAATAAGCTGAAAGCGATCCTGGTCCAGGCCGCCGCCGAGGCGCTTGATTCTTCGCCCGGCGATATCGTTTGCCTGGGTGATGTTTATCGAGCAGCCGGGAGCCAGGATCCCGGCATTTCGTTTAAGGAAGTGGTTGCCAAGGCGCTCGTCGACCGCGGGACAATCACGGTCAAGGGAACTTTTACGGTACCGGCGAGCTACCAGGGCACGGTCAAATTCCGCGGATCGGCAGTTGGCCCTTCCATGGCCTATTCGTTCGGGGCCACCGTCGCGCAGGTTCATGTCGACCGCGATACCGGCATCGTAATCGTCGAGCAGCTATGGACCGCGCTCGATTG
>WBUW01000066.1 GCA_008933495.1 Pseudorhodoplanes sp. | reverse complement strand
GCACGCCGGGGATGGAAGCGCCGGGCTCGCCGGAGAAGAACATGATCTTGAGCCGGAAATCGCGCGGGTTCAGCCCCTCGTCGCGCGCCACCTGCGCCAGATGCAGGGCATAGGTCGGCGTGCCGTAAAAGGCGGTCGGCTTGATCATGTCCAGCCATTGCGCGCAACGCGCCGACATGCCGGGTGCGCCGGCGCCGAACGGAAAGCATTTGGCGCCGAGCCGCTCGGCGCCCGCGAGCGCCCCCCAGCTTCCCATATAGAGCGAGAAGATCGCCGCCACGCAGATCGTGTCGCCCGGCCGCAAGCCCATGCCCCACATGATGCGGGCATGGGCATTGGCGATCGCGCGCCAGTCGTTGCGGCCGATGGCAAAGGCGGTCGGCCGGCCAGTGGTGCCGCTGGTGCCGTGAATGTGAAACACGTCCGCATCCGGCACGCACAGATAGTCGCCGAACGGCGGCGTGCGCGCCTGCGCCTCGCGCAGGTCCTTTTTCTCAACGACCGGGATCCGCTCGAAATCCGCCAGCGTCTTCAGCCTCGCGGGATGGAAGCCGGCCGCATCCCATTTGCGCCGGTAGAACGGCGCATGTTCGTAGGCGTAGGCGCAGACCTGTTGCAGCCGTCCGAGAATGGCGCGCTCGCGCTCGGCTGCCGGCATGGTTTCGCGACGGGGAAACCAGTAGCGGGAATCACGCGGCGGGAAATAGGTTTCGTCGTAGGCGGGGGGAAACGACCAGGCTTCCATGGCGTCACCGCGGCCCGCGCTCGGCAACCAGTCGCTTGAGCGTATCGATGATCGCCTGCGGCGGGGTGTCCTGCAGCATGACTTCGCGGACCCCCATTTTCTTCAGCGCAACCACGTCCTCGTCGGGCATCACCCCGCCGGCCACGACGATCATGTCGTCGGCGCCTTCCTTCTTCAGGCGATCGAAGATTTTCGGAAACACCGTCATCTGCACGCCGGACAGGAGGCTGACGCCGAGCACGTCGACATCTTCCTGGATGGCGGCGGTCACGACTTCGTCGGGGCTGCGGTGCAGGCCGGTATAGATCACGTCCATTCCGGCATCGCGCAACGCGCGCGCCACCACCTTGACGCCGCGGTCGTGGCCGTCGAGCCCGACCTTGGCCAGCATGACGCGGATTGGCGTATCCATCGTTTCTCCACTCGCATTTTGTAGATTTAGGAATTATCGTATACGGTATACTATCAGGCTGGCAATAGGGTGTTCGCGAGAGCGGCCGCGATGCACACCGCCGACGCTCGTAAAGCCCGCAGACGCCGGAGGAAGAACCGTGGAAACGCTGGTCAGCTCCCGGCCGCTTGTTGAACAAGCCTACACCGCCATCCTCGACGCGATTTGCAGCGGCCGGCTGAAGCCGGGCGAACGGCTGACGCAGGCCGACGTCGCCGAGCGCCTCAATGTCTCGCGCCAGCCCGTCCACAACGCGCTGCAGGTGCTCAAGGCGCAGGGCTTCGTGCGCGAGAGCGGCCGGCGCGGACTGATCGTCGCCCCGCTCGATCCCGGCCTGTTCGATGCCATCTACCAGTTGCGCTCCGCGATCGAGCCGCTGGCGGTGCGGCTGGCGACGCCGCGCCTGACGGAAGCCGACCTGGAGCGCGGGCGCGCGCTGCTTGCCGCCGGCGCGGAAGCCGCGAAAGCCAACGGTTCTGCATCCGTCAAGGCCGACGCCGCGTTTCATTCCTGGATCTACGACCTGTCGGGCAACGCGCTGATCGTGGACACGATGCGGCTGAACTGGCGGCATCTGCAGCGCGCGATGGGCGAAGTGCTGCGGCATCCCTCGATGTTGATGCGGGTGTGGAACGAGCATCGCACGATCGTCGATGCCATGGCGGCCGGCGACGCCGAGAAGGCGGCCCTGCTGATGCACGGCCATGTGGTCGGGGCCTATGAAGACGTGCGGCGCCGCCTTTCGGAAGGCGTGGACAATGGCCCCGCGGCGCCGGCGCGGGGCGCGTAACGCGCGTTCACCCTTCAGCCATCTTTGCGATGCATTGTGCCGGACCATCCCGGGCGACCAGAACATGCCATTTCCCGCTCCTTTGAACGCGCGGCTTTCCCGTCTCGCGGCCGCCGGCCTGATCGCGTTGCTGCCGGCCTGCGCGGGCGACGCACTGCAGCCGGCGCAGCCGAGCTTTTACCGTTCGCTCGCGCATCAGGGCGCCGTGCTCGACGCCGACGCCGCGGCCTCGATGATTTCGGGCTACCGGCAGAATAACGGGCTCGGCGCGGTCGCGCTCGACCCAGAATTGATGCGGCTTGCGGAGGCGCAGTCGCGCGCCATGGCCGCGCGCGACAAGCTCGATCACAATGTCTCGGGCAACTTCAAGGAGCGGATGCGCACCTCGGGCTATGATGCAGCGAGCGCGGTCGAGAACATCTCGGCCGGCTATCACACGCTCGCCGAAGCATTCTCGGGCTGGCGGGATTCCGCCCCGCACCGCGCCAACATGCTCAACAAGACCGCCGCCCGCATGGGCATTGCGGCGGTCTATGCGCCGAACTCCAAATACAAGGTGTTCTGGACACTCATCATGGCCGCGCCCGCGCGCTCGAGCTGACGGAAAAGCGCTGGACGGCGGCAGCGCCGCTGACTAGCTTTCGCGCCTGCAAGGAAGGCGCAATGCTGCCGGACATCCGCGATTACGACCGTCTTTATGCCGAGTTCCGCTGGCAGATTCCCGGCGACTACAATATCGGGATCGATGTCTGCGACCGCTGGGCGGCGCGCGAGCCGCGGCGGCTGGCCATCGTCCATGTCCATCCCGACGGGCGGCACGATGACATTTCGTTCGGCTGGCTGAAGGAGCAGTCCGATCGCCTGGCCAATGTGCTGCGCGCGCACGGGATCACGCGCGGCGACCGGGTGGCGATCCTGCTGCCGCAGATGCCCGAAGTCGTGGTCGCCCATGTCGCGGTCTACAAGCTCGCCGCCGTCGCGCTGCCGACCGCGCTCCTGTTCGGGCCGGATGCGATCGCCTACCGGCTGCAGAATTCCGGCGCCAGGGCGATCATCACCAATGCGCAGGGCGTGGCGAAGCTCGCCGGCATCCGCGCCGAGGTGCCGGCCCTCCGGCTCGTGCTCAATGTCGACGGCGCGGGCGAAGGCGCCGAGGACTTCGCGGCGATGCTGGCGCGCGCCTCGCCGGCATTCACGCCGGCGCCGACGACGCCCGACGATCCGGCGATGATGATCTACACATCCGGCACCACGGGTCAGCCCAAGGGCGCGCTGCACGGCCATCGCGTGCTGCCCGGCCATCTGCCGGGCGTGGAAATGCCGCATGATTTTTTCCCGCAGCCGGGCGACCGGTTCTGGACGCCGGCCGACTGGGCCTGGGCCGGCGGGCTGCTCGACGCGCTGCTGCCGTCGCTGCATCACGGCGTGCCGGTCGTGGCGCGCAAGTCCGACAAGTTCGACCCGGAAGAGGCCTATGCGCTGATGGCGCGCCACGGCGTGCGCAATGCGTTCATTCCGCCGACGGCGCTGCGCATGTTGCGCGCCGCACCAAGCCCGCGCAGGCGGCACGACGTGCGGCTGCGCACGATCGGCTCGGGCGGCGAATCACTCGGCGCGGAAACCTATGAATGGGGCAAGGCGGCGTTCGGCCTGACGATCAACGAGTTCTACGGCCAGACCGAATGCAATCTCGTGCTCTCGTCCTGCGCGCTATTGAACGTGTCGCGGCCGGGCGCGATCGGCAAGGCGGTGCCCGGCCACACGCTGGCCGTCATCGATGCGCAGGGCCGGCCGGTCGGCCCCGGCGAACTCGGCCAGATCGCGGTGAAGCGTCCCGACCCGGTGATGTTCATCGAATACTGGGGGCGGCCGCAAGCCACCCGCGACAAGTTCATCGGCGACTGGATGACGACCGGCGACCAGGGCATGGTCGACGACGACGGCTATTTCCATTTCGTCGGCCGCGACGACGACGTCATCACCTCGTCGGGCTACCGCATCGGTCCGGGCGAGATCGAGGACTGCCTGATCCGCCATCCGGCGGTCTCGCTTGCCGCCGTGGTCGGCAAGCCGGATCCGGTGCGCACGGAAATCGTCAAGGCGTTCGTGGTGCTCAAGCCCGGCCAGGCGCCGAACGATACGCTGGCCGCCGAGTTGCAGGACTTCGTGCGCACGCGGCTCGCCGCCCACGAATACCCGCGCGAGGTCGCCTTCATTGACCAGAGGCCGATGACAACGACCGGAAAGATCATCCGCCGGCTGCTGCGCGAGCGCGCCTGATCCGCGCGCGCTGGAGCGCGGCGCGCGCCTGCCGCAGCACCCCGATGGCGGGCGCGCGGACGGTTTCGAGCGCGCAGGCCGCCGCGAAGCCGGGATCGAATCCCGGCCGCAGCGCGATCATGCGGTCGGACAGGGCGAGACGCCCGGACCACAGACGCTCGATCATCGGATGCTCGGGCGTGGCGCAGGAATCGACGCGCGCAAGGCGCGGGTCGGCCAGGAGATCGGAGCTGACATCGAGGGTGAGCTGGACGCCGGGCGAGAAGCGCGCGAAATCCTCATCGAAGGCGATTTTCCACAGCCAGCCTTCCTTGCCGCTGAAGAGCGTGATGGTGGCGGCGACCGGCGTTCCTGCGGTACCGAGCACATCGATGCGCGCTTTGCCGGCGCGGGCAAGCGCGCCGACCGCTTCGCGCATGAAGCCGAGCCTGCCGGCGTTCTGCGCGGTGGCGGTGCCGGCGCGGCCTTTCCAGCCTCTGGCTTCGAGCGAAAGGAAGATATCGAGCAGGGCGTCGACCTCGGCCGGCGCGGTGGCGCTCCGGTGGTCGAGCGCGCCGCGCTCCGAAAGGCGCCGGCGCTGGCGGCGCCATTCCTTGCGCATTTTCGAAAGGCCGGAAGCCGCGCGTTCGTCGGCCGCCTCGCTCGCACCCGCAAGCATGGCGCGCGCGTGCCGGTTGAAATGCCGCTGGCGCAGGCCGCGTGCGGCCACGGCGCGATCGAGGGCGGTGGCGAGGGCGCCGGTTTCCGGAAAGAACGGCAGCAGGATCGCGCCGGCCTTGTGCTCGCGGTCGCGCAGATGGTCGAGCCAGGCGGCAATGGCGGGCTCGGCATATTCGGCATCGACCAGCGGCGTGCCGAGCGGCGCGTAGGGATGGACGAATCCGCACACGAGCGCAGGATAGCCGCCGTAACGGAAGCGGTCGCGGCGCATCGGATAAAGCCCGATCAGCCGGCCGCCCGCTGCGCGCACGGCAATCGCGCCGGCGTCGGGACCGAAAACCGGCGCCGCCGCGCCCAGGAAGCCCGGCTCGTAGAACACGTTCGGCGCGATAGCGCGACCGACAAGCTCTCCCCATTCGCGCTCGATCGCGCGCAGCGCCGCAAGGTCAAACCATTGCGCATCGCCGGCAAAGGACGAGGGCGCGAGCATGGCTACTATCCGCTCCGCGATCCGCCGAAGACGAACAGGTGGAAGCCGAGCCGCCGGCGCGCGATCGCAGCCAGCAATGCGGATTCCAGCACATAGGCGGTGGAGAGCGCGACGGCGGCGCCGATCAGACCGAAGCGTGGGATCAGCAGAAAGTTCAATGCGAGATTGGTTGCGAAGGCCGCGGCCGCGACCAGGGCGGCGGCGCGCTGTTCGCCCAGCATGACCAGAAAGCGTCCGGCCGGGCCGATCGCGGCGCGTGCCAACAGTCCGATCGCGAAAATGAACATGAGCGGATAGCCGCTCACGAATGTCTTGCCGAACAGCGACAGAAGCGGCCAGCCGAGCGCCAGAAACACTATTGCAGCGGCAAGCGAAGGCCAGAATGTCCAGCGCACCGTATCGCGCAGGAAAGCGCGCAGGCGTTCGCGGTCGCCGCTGACATGATATTCGCTGAACCGGTGCGCCGCGGCGGAAGTGACGGCGAAATGCACGAAGACGACGAGCGACAGCGTCTTGGACGCCGCATAATAGACGCCGATTTCCTCGTGCGTGACGAACGCCTTGAGCACGAGGACATCGATGTACATCAACAGGCAATAAAGCCCGTCGACTGCGAACATCGGCACCGAGACGGCGAACCAGTCCTTCGCCGCGTAGCGCCGCTCGCCCGGTTCCACGGTCCGCCGCAGCCGGCGCTCGAGCATGAGCGTCTGGCCGAACGCGGTGAGCCAGAGCGCGATCGCGGCGATGGTGATGGCGGAGACCGCGTCCGCCGGCAGGCCGGCAAGCCAGGCCCCGCCCATCAGCGCGATCACGGCCAGCGGACGCACGACGTGCGGCGGCAAGAGCGCGAGCAGGGCCCAGTTGTAGGAGCGGGCGATGCCGTCCTGCACGTTCATGACGCCATAGACCGGCAGGCAGATGCAGGCGACGGCGAGCGGCACCAGCGTCGCCTCGTCGAGCCAGGGCTGCAACAGCCGGATGCCGACGTAACCGAGCGCCGCAACGGTCGTGCCGATGCCAAACGTCAGCCAGCGGCTGCCGGCAAGATAGCCGCGCAGATGCGCGCTCTCGGCGCGCTGGGTGTATTCGGGAATGAAACGTTGCGCCGCCGAGGCGAGGCCGATATCGACGACCGCGCCGATCAGCATCACCCAGGTCCAGACATAGACGAAAATACCGAACTCGCTGCTGCCCATCCAGCGCGCCAGCAGGACCTGCAACGCATAGGCCAGGCCCGCGCCGCCGATGCGAATGACGAATGCCGCGCCGGCCATGCGCTGGGCGATCGCGCGGTCGGCGCCGTCGGCGAACCAGGCACGCAGGCGGGTTGCGAGCGCGGAGGGCGATCGCCACGGGATGTCCGGCCGCCGCGAATCCGCCAGAGCCAAGAGAAGCCTCCCCGGGTGCTTGCCGGCGCGCTGCGCGCCGGAGCGGAGCGGCCTTTCGCCGGCCGTCGCTATAGGGAGCGAGACTTAGCAAGGAAGCGTTAACACTTTGTTGGGGTGCCGGAAGGGTACCGCTCAGCCCCGGAATCCGCCGGCGTCGAGATAGGCCTGTTCGGCGGGCGTCGTCATGCGGCCGAGCGCGGCATTGCGATGGGGAAAGCGGCCGAAGCGGCGGATCGCCTCGGTATGGATGACGGCGAATCGCAGCCCCTCCTGGTTGTGCGCGGCCTGGTACAGCACGACGCAGCGCTCCTGGTCGCGCATGTCTTCCGCATGCATGAGCGGCAGGTAGAAGAAGCTGCGCAGCGCCGGGGCCACGACGAGGTCGTGTCCGCGCGCAATCGCGGCGTTGGCGATGGCGCGGGCCTGCGCATCGGTCGCAAACGCGCGCGCCCGGCCGCGGAACATGTTGCGCGGGAACTGGTCGAGCAAAAGCAGGAGCGCAAGCGCACCCTCCGCGGCGTTGGCCCAGCCGGCGAGCGCGCCGGCGGCGGCCTGTTCGTGCGCCGGCAGGAAACGGCCGCGGATCGTCTCGTCGAACGCTGCGTCGGGCATGAACCAGCGCTGCGGCCCGGCCTGCTGCCAGAACGAAACGATCGCGCCGGGTTGCCGGGTCCCGGTGTCGGGCATCGTGCCCACCCGGTCAGACCCGCATCGTCCCGGACTGGATGCGCTCATAGAGAGCGGCGTCGAGCGGCACGAAGCTCCGGGTCTCGGGGTCGTTGAAGAACAGCGGATCGTCGATCTGCGCCGGATCGAAGCCCTGCGCAACCAGGTTGATCTTCTTCTGCTTGAAGGTCGCGGTCACATCGATGCTCTTGCGGATGCGCAGGAAGAGCGGGCGGGCATAATCCGGCAGCAGGCGCTGCAAATGCGCGTGCAGGTCGGGCAGGACGCAGTCGCCCTCGCACACGATCGCCGCCATGCCGGCGCGGCCTTCGCGGCCGGGCACGTGCACGCCATAGACGGTGGTGTCGGTCATTCCGGGAAAAGCGTTGATCGCCTCGGCGACCTCGGTGGTGGAGACGTTCTCGCCCTTCCAGCGGAAGGTGTCGCCGATGCGGTCGACGAAATAGAAATAGCCGTTGCAGTCCTTGCGCATGAGGTCGCCGGTGCGGAACCAGGCGTCGCCCTTTTCGAACACGTCGCGCAGGACTTTCTTCTCGCCGTCCTCGCTGCGCGCATAGCCCTCGAAGCGCCCGCTCGGCCGGTTCGGATCGTTGACGATCTTGCCGATCGCCTCTCCCGCCTCGTCGGGAGCGCACCTGATGCAGAAGCCGTCGGCGCCGCGGACCGGCTGTTCCTTCTCGACATCGAACTTTACGATCGCGACCGGGAAGCGGCTTTCCAGGAACCAGGGCAGGCGGCCGATGGCGCCGGTCTTGCCCTCGAAGTTGAACATCATCACGTTGCCTTCGGTCGCCGCGTAGAATTCCAGGATCAGCGGAATCCGGAACCGCTCCTTGAAGGTCTCCCAGATGTCCGGCCGCAGGCCGTTGCCGCAGGCGAGCCGCAGCTTGTGCCTGCGTTCGTTGGGGTGCGGCGCGCTGTTGACCAGATAGCGGCACAGCTCGCCGATATACTGGACGAGGGTGCATTCGTTGCGCACGATATCGTCCCAGAATTCGCGCGCCGAGAAGCGTTCGCGCAGCACGACCGAGCCGCCCTGCACCAGCAGCGAGCCGATGGCGCACAGCCCGCCGACGGTGTGGTACATCGGCAGGCAATTATATATGCGGTCGCTCGCGCGCGTGCCCATGACCCCGGCGAAACCGTAGGACGCGAGCATGACGCGGTAATGGTTGACGTTGGCCGCTTTCGGCAGCCCGGTGGTGCCCGAGGTGTAGATGTAGAGCGCGCGATCCTCGATCGTCAGCGGGCGGCGCTCGCCCGGTCCGAGCGCGCGGCCATCATGCTGTTCGATCTGCAGGTCGATGCGCGGCCGGTCCTGCGCGCATTCGCCGTGCACCCAGATCGTTGGCCTGCATTTGAGCGACGGCAGTGTCCCGATCAGGTGCGAAGCCAGTTCGGCGGCGACGATGATGTGCTTGGGGTGCGCGATCTCGATGCAATGCGCAAGCGAGGGCCCGAACAGGTTGGTGTTGAGCAGCGCCGTGATGCCGCCGACCCGCGTGATGCCGATCCAGATCGCCAGAAATTCCGGACGGTTGGGCATGAGCAGGCAGACGGCGTCGCCCTTGGCGAGGCCCTGCTGCAGCGCCCAGCGCGAATAGCGGTTGGAGCGCTCGAACAATTGCCGGTAGCTGAAACGCTCGCGGTCCGCGAGCAAAGCGGGCGCCTCGCCGAAGCGTGCCGCCAGTTCCTCGACGACGTCGGGGAAAACCCGCGTCGGGTTTTTGGCGATGTGCGTGGTCATCCGCAGCGAGCGCAGCGCCCCGCGCAGGAAAACCGCATCGCTCCAGATTTGCCCGAGGAATCCCATGCCCGGCCCTGCCGCGGCGCCTAACATCAAAGAGTCGCCGGGCGGTGGCAAGGGCCGCAATATCGCTCAGCGGTCACGCCCGCCGAAGGGAACCAGTGGGTTGTCGGTCAGCGCCGCGCGGTCGGGCCGGTCGGGCGCCGGCGTGCCGAGGAAGGCGTCGAACAGTTCGCGGATCGTGCGCTCCTCGATGTCGCGCACGATGAAGACAAGGCGCGTGCGGCGGTCGCCGTCCGGCCAGGCCGGAAGCTGGGCGGGGGGATGCAGCACATGCTGCACGCCGTGCAGGACGAGGGGGGTGTCGGGCGATTCGGCAAGCTTCACGATCGCCTTGAACCGCAACAGTTTCGGCCCGTGCAGGGAGCGCAGCAGCTCGAGGAACAGGTCGAGCACGGCGGCCGCAATGGCGGCGTCGGTGGTCAGGCAGAAGGCGCGCACGCGGTCGTCGTGGCGGTTCACGTCATGGTGGTGATGGTCATGGTCATGGTCGTGCGCCTGCGCCGCCGCGTACGCCTCTTCCGCCAGCCAGCGTTTCACGTCCGGGCTCTTGCTGGCCGGGTTGTAGAGGCCGCAATCGAGCAGGCGCGCCGGCCCGGCTTCGCCGGCCGCGGCGTCGAGCACCGGCGCGGCCGGATTGAGCGCGTGCAGGCGGGCGCGCAGATGTGCCGCCCGGTGCTGCGCCTGCGGCGTGGTCAGAAGGTCGGTCTTGGTCAGCACGATGCGGTCG
>WBUW01000065.1 GCA_008933495.1 Pseudorhodoplanes sp. | reverse complement strand
GTCGTTGCCTTCGCCGTAAAGCTCGAAGGTTACCCCGTGCGCGAGCCAGGCGCCGAAGCTCTGGCCGGCGGTGCCGGTGAGCGTCACATGGATGGTGTCCTCGGGCAGCCCGGCATGGCCGTAGCGCCGGGCGACCTCGCCCGACAGCATGGCGCCGGCCGAGCGGTCGATGTTGCGGATCGCCGCCTCCAGGCGCACCGGCGTGCCGTGCTCGAGCGCGGGGGCGGCCTGCGCGATCAGCGTGCGGTCGAGAATGTCGTAGATTTTGTGATCCTGCTTCTCGCAATGAAAGATGGCGACGCCTTCGGGCGCGGCCGGCTTGGTGAAGAGCGTGGAGAAGTCGAGCCCCTTCGCCTTCCAGTGCGAAATCACCTTGCGCTGATCGAGCATCTGCATCTGCCCGATCATCTCGTCGAAGCTCGCATAGCCCATCGCCGCCATCAGTTCGCGCACTTCCTCGGCGACGAAGAAGAAATAGTTGATCACGTGCTCGGGCTGGCCGGCGAAGCGCTTGCGCAGCACCGGGTTCTGGGTCGCCACCCCGACCGGGCAGGTATTGAGATGGCACTTGCGCATCATGATGCAGCCGGCCGCGATCAGCGGCGCGGTGGCAAATCCGAATTCGTCGGCGCCGAGCAGGGCGCCGACAACGACGTCGCGGCCGGTGCGGAAGCCGCCGTCGACCTGCACCGCGATGCGCCCGCGCAGGCGGTTGGCGACCAGCGTCTGGTGGGTCTCGGCCAGCCCGATTTCCCACGGGCTGCCGGCATGCTTGATCGAGGTCAGCGGCGAGGCGCCGGTGCCGCCTTCGTAGCCGGCGATCGTGACATGGTCGGAGCGCGCCTTGGAGACGCCGGCGGCCACGGTGCCGACGCCGACCTCGGAGACGAGCTTCACCGACACGCCGCCGGCCGGATTGACGTTCTTTAGGTCGTAGATGAGTTGCGCCAGATCCTCGATCGAGTAGATGTCGTGATGCGGCGGCGGCGAAATCAGCCCAACGCCGGGCGTGGAATGGCGCACGCGCGCGATGATCTTGTCGACCTTGTGGCCCGGCAATTGGCCGCCTTCGCCGGGCTTGGCACCCTGCGCCATCTTGATCTGCATCATGTCGGAGTTGACGAGATATTCGGTCGTGACCCCGAAGCGGCCGGAGGCGACCTGCTTGATCGCCGAGCGCATCGAATCGCCGTTCGGCAGCGGCTTGAAGCGGTCGGCCTCCTCGCCGCCTTCGCCGGTGTTCGACTTGCCGCCGATGCGGTTCATGGCGATGGCGAGCGTGGTGTGCGCCTCGCGCGAGATCGAGCCGAACGACATCGCGCCGGTGGCGAAACGCCTGACGATGTTCCTGGCCGGCTCGACCTCCTCGAGCGGGATCGGCTTGCGCCCGTCCTCGGCGGCATCCTTGATCCGGAACAGGCCGCGGATGGTGAGGAAGCGCTCGGATTGCTCGTTCAAAACGCGGGCGAACTCGCGGTAGCGGTCGTAGGAATTGCCGCGCACGGCATGCTGCAGCGCCGCCACTGTCGCCGTCGTCCAGGCATGATCCTCGCCGCGGGTGCGGAACTGGTATTCGCCGCCGATATCGAGCGCGTTCCGGTAGATAGGTGAATCGCCGAAAGCGTCGCGGTGGCGCTGGATGGCCTCGCGCGCGATCTCGTCGAGACCGACGCCCTCGATGCGGGTCGCGGTGCCGGTGAAATAGCTGGCGACGAAATCGCTCTTCAGCCCGACCGCATCGAAAATCTGCGCGCCGCAATAGGATTGGTAGGTCGAAATGCCCATCTTGGACATGACCTTGAGCAGGCCCTTGCCGACCGACTTGATGTAGCGCTTGATGATTTCCTTCTCGTCGAGCTTGGCCGGCAGCTCATCCTTCATCGCGACCAGGGTCTCGAACGCGAGATAGGGATTGATCGCCTCGGCGCCGTAGCCGGCAAGGCAGGCGAAGTGATGCACTTCGCGCGGCTCGCCCGATTCGATGACAAGCCCGACCGAGGTGCGCAGCCCGGCGCGGATCAGGTGATGATGCACGGCCGCGCAGGCGAGCAGCGAGGGGATCGGCACGCGCTCGGCGCTCGCCTTGCGGTCGGACAGGATGATGATGTTGTAGCCGTCGCGCACCGCCTGCTCGGCGTCGGCCTTCAACGCCTTGAGCGCCGGCGTCATGCCGGCCGCGCCCTGTTCGGCCGGGAAGGTGATGTCGAGCGTGCACGACTGGAAATGGTCGCCCATGTCCGAGATCGAACGGATCTTTTCCAGGTCGGCGCCGGTCAGGATCGGCTGGCGCACTTCGAGGCGCTTGGTCTTCGAGGTGCCTTCGAGATCGAACAGGTTCGGGCGCGGGCCGATGATCGAGACGAGGCTCATGACGATTTCCTCGCGGATCGGATCGATCGGCGGGTTCGTCACCTGCGCGAAATTCTGCTTGAAATAGGTGAACAGCGGCTTGGCCCGATCCGACAAGGCCGAAATCGGCGTGTCGTTGCCCATCGAGCCGACCGCTTCCTCGCCGGTGGTGCCCATCGGCGTCATCAGGAACTTGATGTCTTCCTGCGTGTAGCCGAAGGCCTGCTGGCGGTCGAGCAGCGACAGGTTGGAGAGCGGCGGCTTGCCGCCGGAATCCGGCAGATCCTCCAGCACGAGCTGGGTGTGGTGCAGCCAGTCCTGGTAGGGGTGCGACCTGGCAAGCGTCGCCTTCAGTTCATCGTCGGGAATGAGGCGGCCCTCGTCGAGATCGACCAGCAGCATTTTGCCCGGCTGCAGGCGCCACTTCTTGACGATGTCCTGTTCCGGAATTGGCAGCACGCCCATTTCCGAGGCCATCACGATGCGGTCGTCGCGGGTAAGCAGGTAACGCGCCGGACGCAGGCCGTTGCGGTCGAGCGTGGCGCCGATCTGCCGGCCGTTGGTGAAGGCGATGGCGGCCGGGCCGTCCCACGGCTCCATCAGCGCGGCATTGTATTCGTAGAAGGCGCGGCGCTCCTCGTCCATGAGCGGGTTGCCCGCCCAGGCTTCCGGAATCATCATCATCATCGCGTGCGCGAGCGAATAGCCGCCCTGCACCAGGAATTCGAGCGCATTGTCGAAACAGGCGGTGTCGGACTGGCCTTCGTAGGAAATCGGCCACAGCTTCCTGATGTCGTCGCCATAGAGGTCGGACGCGACCGAGGCCTGGCGCGCCGCCATCCAGTTGACGTTGCCGCGCAGCGTGTTGATCTCGCCGTTATGGGCGATGAACCGGTAGGGATGCGCCAGCGACCAGGTCGGGAAGGTGTTGGTCGAGAAGCGCTGGTGCACGAGCGCAAGCGCGCTCTCGAAATCCGGCTCGTGCAGGTCGGGATAATAGGTGCCGAGCTGGTCGGCGAGGAACATGCCCTTGTAGATTGCGGTGCGGCAGGAAATCGTGACCGGGTAATAGCCGGACAGCCGCCGCTCGCGCTGCTGGTAGATGGCGTTGGAAATCGCCTTGCGCAGGATGTAGAGCCGGCGCTCGAAATGGGTCTCGTCCCTCGAGGGCGTGACCTGGCCGATGAAGACCTGCATGTGCACGGGCTCGGTCGGCTTGACCGATTCCCCGAGCGTCGAATTGTCGGTCGGCACCTCGCGCCAGCCGATGACCTGGAGCCCTTCCTTGAGCGCGGTCTCTTCGTAGGTCTTGCGGATGGTTTCGCGCCATGGCTTGTCGCGCGGCAGGAACAGGTGACCGACGCCGTACCGGCCGGGTTCGGGCAGCGCGAAGCCCAGCGCCTTCGCCTGCTTGGCGAAAAACCGGTGCGGCATCTGTACGAGAATGCCGGCGCCGTCGCCCATGCGCGGATCGGCGCCGACCGCGCCGCGATGCTCGAGGTTGCAGAGAATCCGCAGCGCATCGGAAACGATCCGGTGCGACTTCTTGCCCTTGATGTTGGCGATGAAGCCGACGCCGCAGGAATCCTTGTCGCGCGCCGGATCGTAGAGACCCTGCGCGGCGGGCAGGCCGGGGTCGGCGGAATCGGCAAAATCATCCGCGCGCAAGCCGTGCGGCCGGTCGTGATTTTCCCGATCGAAAGAGCGTGCGCTCATTCTCTTCACCCCAATCTGGCCGGCGCGCGAGCCCTCCGGCGTGCTTCCCGCGTTCGCTGCGCGGCAGGCCGGCGGCGTATCGCGGAAAGGTTCTGCCCGGAACGGCGGCCTTCCTGCTGCGCCTTGCGGCGTGTGCGGCTGCCTCTTGTCGGTCAGGGCTGTCCGATGCCGAGCCGCATCGCTTCGCCCCTGGCGACCGGGTGGCTCGCCCCCGCCGCCGCGACTTCCAAACTGGGACAGTAATACTGTCCTAAATTCACGTTGCCAAATTTTGGCCACGGATACAAGGGCCCGGCCTGCAGCCGCCGGATTTTTCTTGCCTTATATTTCTCGCCGTCCTGCTGGCGCGAAACAAGAGGAATCTGGCCTTCCGCCTGCGGTAACACTATTGCCCGCCTTTCGGCGTCCGCGCCTTCGAGGAAGCATGAATTTCGCAAGCGACAATACCGCCGGCGTCGCGCCCGACATTCTCGGCGCGCTCGCGGCGGCCAACCTCGGTTTCGCGCCGGGCTACGGCAACGATCCGGCCACCCGCGCGGTCGAGCGGCAGTTTTCCGCCCTGTTCGAGCGCGAGGTCGCCGTCTTTCTGGTGCCGACCGGAACCGCGGCCAATGCGCTTTCGCTCGCGCATGTGACCCCGCCCTGGGGCGGGGTGCTCTGCCATCAGCAGTCCCACATCATGACCGACGAATGTGGCGCGCCGGAGTTTTTCGGCGGCGGGCTCAAGCTGATCGGGCTGCCCGGGGACGGCGGAAAACTGGCTCCGGACACGGTCGCCGCCGCGATCGGCCATTATTCCGGCCACCGGCCGCACCAGGTCAATGCCGCGACGCTTTCGCTCACGCAGGCGACCGAGGCGGGCACGCTCTACCGGCCGGCCGAGATTGCGGCGCTGACCGGCATCGCGGGCAGGCACGGTTTGAAAGTCCACATGGACGGCGCGCGCTTTGCCAATGCGCTGGCGCGGCTCGATGCCAGTCCGGCGGACATCACCTGGAAGGCGGGCATCGACGTTCTGTCCTTCGGCGCGACCAAGGGCGGGGCGATGGCGGCGGAGGCCGTCGTGTTCTTCGACCCGGCAATCGCCGACGCCATGCACGAGCGCCGCAAGCGCGGCGGACACCTGTTTTCGAAACACCGGTTTCTGGCCGTCCAGATCGAGGCCTTCCTGCGTGACGATTACTGGCTGCGGCTGGCCCGCCACGCCAATGCGATGGCCGATCTGCTGCAGGCGCGGCTGAACGCAGCCGGGGTGAAAATCCTCTGGCCGGTGGAAGCCAACCTCGTGTTCGCGGTCCTGCCGCGTGCGCTCGATGCGAAACTCAAGGCCGCCGGTGCGGCCTATTATGCGCGGCGCAGCGACGCGCTCAGCGAGGGCGAAATGCTGGTGCGTCTGGTCACCTCGTTTGCGACCGCCGAGTCCGAAATCGAAAACTTTGCCGCCCTGATCAAAAAGGGTTGAATTTCCGCCCAAGCGCCGCCCCAATCGGTCCGCAAGCTCAGGACGCCGCGGTTGCCAGGGGCTTCGTCGGGACGCGATGCCGCAACCGCGATGCGTCGCGGGAGGCGCATCCAATGAAACGCATATTCGCGATTGCGGTCGCCGCCGCCGCCAGCGGGCTGGCGGTCGCACCGGTTTCGGCGGAGCCGCAGCGGCTGGCGCAGGTGTTTGCGCCCGACGTGCTGCCGCCGTTCGAAGTGGTCACGATCGTCCGCTCCATGGGACTGGATCCGCTGCATCGGCCGGTCTGGCGCGGCGGCCATTACGTGTTCCGCGCGCTCGATCGCCGCGGCGAGGAAGTGCGCGTGGTGGTCGACGGCTATCGCGGCCACGTCGTGTCGGTGACGCCCGCGGCAGCACTCGGCGGGGAAGTTCGGCCCCCGCGCGCGGCTTACCGGACGCCGCCCGGCGCTTACGACGACGATGAAGAAGAAGACGAGCGTTACGGATCTCTGCCGCCGCGCGATCCGCCGCCGCTGATCACGGCGCCGCGCGCGGCAACGCCACCGCGTTCGGCGGCCCTCAATCGCAGCGATCCGCCGCTGCCGCGGGCCAAGCCCGCTTTGCCGGCGGAGACGGAGGCGGGTGCCGGCACCCCGACCGGGAAAGCGGCAACCAGTCAGGCCGCTCCGCCGCCGGTGCCGCAGGGTGCGGTCCGCAAGATCGAGCTGTACAAGAAGCCGCAGGAGCCGGCGCCGGACAACAAGCTTCCCGACGTGCCCGTGCAGCCGCTCGACGATACGCCGTCGGTCAAGCCGAATCTCTGAGCGCCGGGAGCGGCGCCGCAATTCGCAGAAACGAAAGCGCCCCGGCATGACCGGGGCGCTCCCTTCTTCACCGCAGTTGGCCGACGATCAGGCCGCGTTCTTGGTCTCGGCCTTGGCTTCGATCACCTGGCCGCCATTGATCGGGATCTGGCGCGGCTTCTTGGCTTCGGGGATTTCGCGCACCAGATCGACGTGCAGGAGCCCGTTCTCGAGCTTGGCGCCCTTGACCTGGACGAAATCGGCGAGCTGGAATACGCGTTCGAACGCGCGCGCCGCAATGCCCTGGTACAGGACTTCGCCGGCGTTCTCTTCCGCCTTGCTCTGCTTTTCGCCGCGGATCGAGAGCGTGTTTTCCTTCAGTTCGATATCGAGCTCGTTCTCGCCGAAGCCGGCAACCGCGACCGAGATGCGGTAGGCGTTCTCGCCGGTCCGCTCGATATTGTAGGGCGGATAGGACGGGGCGGAATCAACCGCGCCGGCCTGGTCGAGCAGGTTGAACAGCCGGTCGAAACCGACGGTCGAACGATAGAAGGGAGTGAGATCAAAACGCATGGCATATCCTCCTGATGAGCGACATGACGTTCGGTCCGCCAAATGGCCGGACCCTGGGATTTGCGTAGCCGGTTGGCCTGCGCGTCAAAACATGTGGGGAGCGGTTTCGTGCTTTCAAGTGACAAAAATTCCATTGTTATCAATGTGTTAAATGATCCGCCCGGTGCCGGCGCGTCCCTGCGCGCGCTTTGCGGCAATTGAGCCGGCGGCGCGGGCTGCTATAAGGCCGCCACCCGCCGCGAGCCGCTCCGCATTTTCCGCGCATGACGCTTGTTTCCATCCCCGCCAATCCGGTGCCCGAGGGCGCAATCGCCGGCACGCTGAAGACGCGCGACGGGGCGAGCTTGCGCTTTGCGCGCTTCGCCCCGCCGCCCGGCCGCAAGGGCACGGTCTGCGTGTTCCCGGGCCGCGCGGAATTCATCGAAAAATATTTCGAGACGGTCCGCGACCTGCGCGCGCGCGGATTTGCCGTCACCGTGCTGGACTGGCGCGGGCAGGGCGGTTCCGGCCGCCGCCTCGATGATCCGTTCAAGGGTCATGTGCGCAGCTTCAAGGAATACGAGTCCGACCTCGAAACGCTCGTGCGCGAGGTCGTGCTGCCCGATTGTCCGCCGCCCTATTATGCGATCGGCCATTCGATGGGGGCGAGCGTGCTTCTGTGCGCGGCGCGGCGCGGGCATCGCTGGTTCGACCGCATGGTGCTGGCGGCGCCGATGATCGGCCTGCCGAAAAGCAGCCAGACGCGTTTCGCGCGGCCGGTGGTCAAGACCATGCGCCTTGCGGGGCTGTCGTCGCGCTACATTCCCGGCGGCGATGCCTCGGTAAAGGCACTCGGGCCTTTTCTCGGCAACACGGTGACGTCCGATCCGGTGCGCTACGCGCGCACGGTCGCGATCCTCGAAGCCGATCTCTCGCTCGGCATCGGGGCGCCGACGGTAGGCTGGGTGGCGGCGGCGTTCGACGCGATGGACTGGTTCGCCGACGTGCGGTTCAGCGCCGATCTGCGCCAGCCGGTCATGCTGGTCGCCGCCGGCCGCGACGAGATCGTGTCCACGCCGGCGGCGGAGGAATTCGGCCTGCGGCTGCGCGCCGGCGCGCACCTGGTCGTGGCCGGCGCCAAGCACGAATTGCTGTTGGAGCAGGACCGCTACCGCGCACAGTTCTTCGCGGTGTTCGACGCCTTCGTGCCCGGCACGCCCCTGTACTGAACGGCTGGCACGCTCAGGCGGCGAGCATCTCCATCGCCGCCTGATGCACGCGGCGGTCGCCGGCCGCGATGATGCGCCCGCCGCCGGAGGCCGGGCCGCCTTCCCAGGTGGTCATGACGCCGCCCGCCCCGGTCAGGATCGGGATCAGCGCCATCACGTCATGCGGCTTCAGCTCGGTCTCGATGACAAGGTCGGCGTGCCCGGCCGCGACCATGCAATAGGCATAGCAGTCCCCGCCGTAGCGCGAGAGCCGGACCTGGTCCTCGACCTGATGAAACCGCGCGCGGTCGGGCGCCTGCATCAGCAGCGGGCTCGTGGTCATCATGACCGCATCGGCAAGGCGCGCGCAGGGGCGCGTGCGCAGGTCGCGATTTCCGGCCGGGCCGCGATAGCGCGCTGCGCCGCCGTCGCCGGTGAAGCGCTCGCGCAGGAATGGCTGATGCATCATGCCGAACACCGGCTCGCCGAGCCGCGTCAAGGCGATCAGCGTGCCCCAGGCCGGCATGCCGGTGATGAAGGACTTGGTGCCGTCGATCGGGTCGAGCAGCCAGACATATTCCGCTTCGGTGCGCTCGCCGCCGAATTCCTCGCCGATAATGCCATGGGCCGGAAAATTCTGCGCGATCAGTGCGCGCATGGCCGCTTCGGCGGCGCGGTCGGCGGCGGTCACCGGGTCGAAGCGCCCGCCCTTCGACTTGTCCTCGACGCCGAGCGAGGTGCGAAAGAAGGGCAGGATGGCGTCGCCGGAAACGGTCGCCAGCTCGTCGACAAAGGCTCCGAAATCGATGGCCGTCATGGCGCGCTGCGTCTCCCAGGGCCGCGTTCCACCTATCGAAGAGTCGCATGAGGGGCAACCGCGGTCCCGCCTTGCCCGGAGAAGGCATGCGTGCGACGAAATTCCGGTCGTTTTCACCCTACACGTCAGGGAGCCGGGTCCATGACGATGCCCAGCGGGGCCGTGCCGCGGCCCGCCGTCCCCGTCGCTGCGACCATCGTGCTGGTCGCAACGCTCGGCTCGATCTACATCGTCAGCCAGTTCCTGCGGAATTCGGTCGGGGTTATCGCCCCCAATCTGGCCAGCGAAATGGCGCTTTCGGCGGCCGAGATCGGCCTGTTGTCGAGCACGTTCTTCTTTGCGTTCTCGGCCGCACAAATTCCGCTCGGCATCTGCCTCGACCGTTACGGCCCGAAAATCTGCATGGTCGTGTGTGCGGGGATTGCCATCGCCGGCGCGATCCTGTTCGCGCGCGCCGCATCGACCCCCGGGCTGATCGCCGGCCGTATCCTGATGGGGATCGGCTCCTGCTGCTATCTGATGGCGCCGCTCGCCGTTTATGCCCGCCGCTATGCGCCCAATCAGTTCGCCACGCTGGTCGGCGTCCAGCTCGGGCTCGGCAGCATCGGCACCCTGATGGCGACCGCGCCGCTCGCCTGGTCGGTCTCGTTCATGGGCTGGCGCCACACCTTCGTTGCGGTCGCGGGCCTGACGCTGCTGGCGGGTCTCCTGGTCGCGTGGGTCGTGCGCGAGGACGGACCGGCGCCGGGCGCGCATGGCCGCCGGGAAACCTTGCGGGAGAGTCTCGCCGGAACATTGCAGGTTTTCCGCACGCCCTCGGTCGGCAAGCTGTTCCTGATAAACCTCGCGGCCTATTCCAGCTTTGTGCTGGTGGTCGGGCTCTGGGGCGGGCCCTATCTCACGCACATATACGGCTACGGGCTGACCGAACGCGGCGACATGCTGTTTGTTGCGGCGGTGGCGCAGATCGTGGCGGCCTTCATCTATGGCCCGACCGACCGTCTGTCTCGCAGCTACAAGATTCCGGTCATGACCGGCGCGCTCCTGACCGCGCTCGTGCTTGCGATCATGGCGGTGGTCGGCCGGATGCCGCAAGGCTGGCTGCTGGTCTGGTTCGTCGCCGTGGGCGCGGTATCGGCCTATACGCCGGTGATGATCGCGCACGGCAAGTCGCTGTTCCCGCCCCATCTCGTCGGCCGCGGCATTACCGTTCTCAACATCGGCACCATGGGCGGGGCGTTTCTCACCCAGACCGTGAGCGGCTTTGTGATCAATCTCTTCCCGCTCACCGGCGGCGCCTACGCGCTCGATGCCTACCGGCTGGTGTTCGGACTGCAGGCGCTGTTCGTGTTTGCGGCCTGCATTCCCTATTTCTGGGCGCG
>WBUW01000064.1 GCA_008933495.1 Pseudorhodoplanes sp. | reverse complement strand
GCTTTGACTCGCGGCGGCGTCAACGGAAGCTTTACGTCCTTGACGCCCAGCGCGTCGGCCACGGCATTGGCGATACAGACCGGCGTGCTCATGCAATTGCCTTCGGCAATGCCCTTGGCGCCGAGCGGATTGAACGGCGAAGGACTTTCCATATGCAATATGGTTGGTCGCGGCACCTCACAGGCGGTAGGACATAGATAATCGGCGAAGGTACCGGACAGGAAGCTGCCGTCTGGGCTGTAGACGAACTCTTCGTACAGCGCGCAACCCACGCCCCAACCGAAGGAGCCGAGCACCTGGCCTTCGGCAAGCAGCGGATTCAGCAGCTTCCCGGCGTCATGCATCGTCACGTATTTGTCGATGCGCACCGCGCCGGTGTCGCGATCCACTTCGACACCGCAAAAATCGAATACGAAGCCGTAGGTGAGCGAGGTGTTGATCTGGTCCGCGTCATTCGGCGGCTCCAGTTCCGGCGCCGAATAGGATGCGGTTTCCGATATTCCCGGCGCCATCCCCATAGGCAGTTCGCTTGGCGACCAGTGCGCGGTGCCGGCTAGACGCGAGAACCGCATAGCATTGTCGGGATTACCCTTCGCAAACACTTTGCCGTTGCCGAACTCGATCTCGTCGGCGGGCATGTTCAGGTTCTGGCCGGCTATCTGCGCCAGCTTGGTGCGCACCTTTGTCGCGGCAAGCTGCGCGGCAACCGCGGTCGACGATGAAAAGCGGCTCGAGTAATTCCCGGTTGCAATCGACCATGCGTCGCGTTGGGTATCCCGCTCCATATTGCAGCGGATGTCATTTGGATTCAGCCCAAGCTGATCGGCGACGATCTGGCTGAGAACCGTCGCGTGACCCTGGCCTTGTGGCAGGCTGTCGGCAGTGACGCTGACGGCTCCCAGACAATCGACATGGACGGTCGCATAGGCGACATTGCCGCCCTTGGGGCCCGCTTTCTTACGCTCAGCAACCGGAACGATGGTGCTTAGATAACCCATGTTCGACTGCGCCGGTTCGACCACGGCGGCGAACCCGATTCCGTAGAGGCGCCCGTTTGCGCGGGCCTCGTCGCGCCGACGACGCAGTTCGTCCAGACCGCCGTCACGCTCGGCGGCAGTGATTGCGGTCGGATAATCGCCGGAATCAATCAGTGCGCCGGCCGGGGCCCGGTAGGGAAAGGAGCCCGCCGGAATGAGGTTCTTGCGAATCACGTCCAGTGGATCCAACCCGAGCTCGACGGCAACGCGATGCATCAGCCGCTCGAGCCCGAAATAGATCTGCGGCCCGCCGAAACCGCGTACCATTCCCGACGGCGTCTTGTTGGTCATCACCAGTCTGTTGGTGATGCTCATGTTCTTCACGCCGTAGGCGCCGGTCATGATGCCGTGCTGGCGATAGAGCGGGCCAGGCATTGGCGGGCGCAGATAGGCGCCGTAATCGTCGATCTGCTCAAAGCGCAGTGCGGTGACCGTGCCATCCTTCTTCACTGCCGCCTCGGCGCGGATGATCCGGTTGGGCGCGGCAATGGCCGCGCTCAGATGCTCGAACCGGTCCTCGACCCATTTCACCGGACGGCCGATGCGTTTGGAGGCGATGCACATCAGCACGACATAAGGGAAGATGGCCTGCTTCACGCCGAAGCCGCCGCCGGAATAAGCCGGGGTGCGGATGCGCAATTGCGCGCCCTGACAGCGCAGCGCTTTCGACATCACCGGATGAACCGTGAACGGACCCTGGAAATTGCAGAGAACGTCATAGACCCCCTCGCCGCACTGATAGTCGGCGACCACGACATAACCCTCGAGCGGGGTCTGCGAATTGCGCGGATAATCGATAGTCAGGGACACGACTTTGTCGGCTTCCGCAAAACAGCGATCGGGCTCGCCATAAGTGAAATGCCGCTCCGACGGCACATTCGATCCTACCGCCGGGTGGACCAACGGGGCGTCCTTCTCCAGCGCCACCAGCGGATCGATCACCGCCGGCAACTTGCGGTACTCAACTTTGATGTCGTCGACAGCGTCTTCGGCGATATAGCGGTCTTCGGCGATCACAACCGCAACCGCTTCGCCGACGAAACGCACCCGGTCGACCGCCAGGGACCATTGATCCATCGGCTGGCGGAGGACAATGAGAAACGGATCCGAATCGTCCTTAACTTCTCGGCCCGTGAGCACGCCAACCACGCCCGGGCGCGCGCGCGCCGCCGCGGCATCGACGCTGACAATCTCGGCATGCGCATGCGGGGAACGCAAGATCGCCGCGTGCAAGGTTCCGGCGCGGACCGGCAGATCGTCGGTATAATAGCCGCGGCCGCGCAGCAACGTCGCATCTTCGATCCGCTCTACAGGACGGCCGACCCAGCGGCCTTCGCTGGCGGTGTCGATACCCGGCGTCGTCGCGGACATGCCTCTTGCATCCTGTAAAATGATTGTGATATTTCTCTTATCCTATACATCGGAGACCATGTCAACGGCGATGTTTGGCCGGGTTCCAGGCCGGTGGCCGATCCGCTGGCCAATGAGAACGGACTTGCAGCATGCAAACTGGCGAAAGAGTTCACTGCATCGATATCGATGAAAGCGTGATCCCGAATGCGCTGCACTTCTTCCAAGTTTTCAATGCAGCCGTCCCCTTCATTGACCGGCATGTGAGCGCGGGGCGCGGTCAATCAATCGCGTTGCGTCACGCCGATGGCAATGTGACTTATGCACAACTCGCCGAGAATGTCGGTCGCGCCGGAAATGTGTTGCTCGATCTGGGGCTCAAACCCGGCGAGCGACTCGTTATGGCGGCGGTCGATGACCCAATGTTCCTCTATGTGTTCTGGGGCGCCATCAAAGCCGGAATCGTTCCGGTCGCGGTCGGCACATTTCTCAAGCGTCCGGAATACTTGTTCCTGGCCTCCGATTCCCAATGCGCGGGATTTGTCTATTCCTCTGTACTGGCCGAAGAGGCCGCCGGGGTGACCGGAACAACGCCGCAATTGCGAGTGGTCCTTCCTTTGGATGGCGTCAACTCGATTGCCGAGCGGATGGCGAACGCCTCGCCCCAACTTAAGCCGGCGCCTACCTCCCCGATGACCGACTGCTTCTGGCTCTATTCATCTGGGTCAACCGGAAATCCCAAGGGCGTCGTGCATGTCCATCGGGACATGATTGTCACAAGCGAGCGCTACGGACGGCGTATTGCAGGCCTCGAACCAGGCGATGTGGTTTTCTGCGCCAGCAAGCTGTTCTTCTCCTTTGGATTCGGCGGTGGCATGACTTTCCCGCTTTGGGTCGGCGCCTCGATCGTCCTGCAGCCAGAACGGACTACCGCAGCGCTGGCGCTCGACTGCATCGAGAAGTCGCGCGCCACGGTCTTTTTCGGCGTTCCCACGCTTTACGGACAGATGGTGCAGGCGCTGGAGCAGAAGCCGCGCGACTTGTCATCCTTGCGGCGGTGCCTGTCTGCCGGCGAGGCGCTGCCGGCCCCGATTTTCAACCGCTGGAGGACCTTGACCGGCGTCCCGATCCTTGACGGCATCGGCTCGACCGAAGTGCTGCATATTTTCATATCGAACCGTTTTGACGATATCCGTCCGGGGACTTCCGGCAAGCCGGTGCCCGGCTACGACGTGAAGGTCGTCGGCGAGAACGGCGAGCCGGTAACGGACGGCGAGGTGGGCACGCTCTGGGTCAAGGGTGAATCCAATGCCCGCTGCTACTGGAACAATCCGGCAAAGACGGCCGCCACCATGGTCGGCGAGTGGTTGAATACCGGCGACGTGTATTACGTGGACGCCGACGGCTATTACGTGAATGCGGGCCGCGGCGACGACATGCTCAAGGTCGGCGCGATGTGGTGCTCGCCGATCGAAATCGAATCGAAACTGCTGGAGCATCCCAAGGTTCGCGAGGCGGCAGTCGTCGGCCGGGCCGACGAAAACGCTTTGATCAAGCCGGCAGCCTATCTGGTGTTGTCAGATCCCAAGGAGGAGACAGAGGAGACCGTCGCCGAGTTGCAGACATTCTGCAAGCAACATCTCGCTGGCTACAAGTATCCGCGCTGGTTTCACTTCGTTTCCGAACTGCCGAAAACCGCCACCGGAAAGATTCAGCGTTTCAAGCTGCGACAATCTTCGTCCTGATTCCTTCAATAAACGAACAGCTCCCGCACGATTCAAGAAAAGGAAGCGCTAATGACTTTCGAAGCCCCGATCTCGCGATGGCGGGAACGCGTTCTGCCGGAATGGCTCGACTATAACGGCCACATGAACGTCGCCTATTTCGTCCTGATCTTCGACCACGGAACGGATGCGTTCTACCCGCTGATCGGCCTCGGCAAGCCTTACCGCCAGCGCACAGGCAAATCGACCTTTGCGGTCGAGACCCATATCACCTACCAGCGCGAACTCAGCGTCAACGAAGAAGTACTTGTCACCACGCAATTGCTCGGCTTCGATGAAAAGCGAATCCACTATTTCCACCGCATGTGGCACGTGGAGAAAAACGCGCAGATGGCAACGCTGGAACAGCTTGCGTTGCACGTCGACCTGACCACCCGTAAGGTTGAGGTCATGCCCGAAGAAACCCAGCATCTGCTCGGGCAAGTCTGGGAGACGCATAAGGATCTGCCGCGGCCAAAGGAAATGGGCAGCGTCATGTCGGTGCACGCACGGCGCAAATAGCCGTAAATCTGGACTCTTGGTCGGTCCGGACCTGACGCGATTACCAGCAACCGAAAAGGCGATATGAAAAGAGCGATCTGCTGACGCGAGGCGCCCCGGCAGGATGGGCCGGTTCGTCGCCTCTGAACTGACACCGCACCGACGTTCAGAACGTCTGCCGTTCTCCGGTGTATGGCGGGCGGGCGGTATCAGCCCCGCGGTTCAGGCGGCCTTGCGCGCGAGTGAGCTGATCTCCCCGCGTTCGATCAGCAGCGAGTTGTCAACGATCTTATCCAAAAGTCGCGGCGTCGATTCGGTGATCAGCAATCCGAGGTCAGGGCGGCTCTTGCGCAATCGTACCAACGTATCGGCGTAGGAGAGTGCGAGCGCTGGAGCAAGACCCTGAAACGGTTCGTCGAGCAGCACATAGCGCGTGCCCACCATTAGCGCGCGGCCGAGGGCGACCATCTTCCCCTGACCGCCTGACAGCACCCCGCCAGCCCGATGTCGGAGCGCGGCAACTTCCGGCAACAAATTAAAGATCTCATCAAGCCGGCGCCGGCGCTCCTCACCAGCGAGTCGCAATGCTATTGCGGGCAGCAGCAGATTGTCCTCGACGGAAAAATCCGGGATCAGCCGGCGGTCCTCAGGGGCATAGCCGACACCGAACCGCGCCCGGTCATGCGAGCGAACGCCGGTCAGATCGACGTCATCGAGCCAGATGCGGCCGTTTTCCAGCGGCAATACACCCATGATCGCGCGCAAGGTGGTGGTCTTGCCGGCGCCGTTGCGCCCGATCAGAACCGTTGTCCGTGACGCCGGTACGTCCATTTTGACGTCGCGCAGCACGATCTGGTCGTGAAAGCGGACGCGGACTTGTTCGAGGCGAAGCATCAGCTAACCCCAATGACCCGTTCAAGCACGTCGGCGCTGCGCAGGATCTCGCCCGGAGCGCCGGTCGCAATCACCCGGCCCGCATCCCAAACCAGCACACGATCGGCATACCGCTCAACCATGTCCATGTCGTGTTCAACGAACAGCGCGGTGATCTTTCCGGCCCGCAGCACCGAAACAATCTTGTCCATGAGCGGAAATTTTTCCGCGGTACTCACGCCGCTGGTCGGCTCGTCGAGCAGCAGAAGCCGGGGTTTGAGCGCCAATGCGATTGCGATGTCCGCGAGCTTTCGCATGCCCTCCGGCAGAGTGGCCGTCGGAAGGTCCGCGGCCTCGTCAAGCGACAGCAGGCCGAGTGTCCGGCGCGCCTCGTCCAGGTACTCCCGCTGTGCCAACGGACGAAATGGCTGCCAAATGCCGCGTTGTGCGGCAATTGCCAACATCACATTGTCGATCAGCGAATGGCCGGTGAAAAGCTGCGGAATCTGGAAGGCCCGGGCGATCCCCCGGCGCGTTATTTGCCGTGGCCGAAGATCGGTGATCGCCTGACCCTCGAAGGTCACACTTCCCTGCGAGGGACTGATATAGCCCGTGCAAAGATTGAGAAAGGTGGTCTTTCCTGATCCGTTTGGGCCGATAACGGCGACCAGTTCGTGCGGAAAGATTTCAAGATCGACCCCATCGGCGGCCTTCACGCCACCAAAATTGATGTGCAGATCGCGCACGGAAAGAATCGCGGTCACGGCGTCGAGCCCTGTTTCCCGGTCCGGTGGAGCAGCCCGTACAGTCCTTCCGGCAAAAAGAAAATCACGATTAACAGCGCAATGCCGATGATGACATTCCAGGCATCGGCCGCAAAACCGACCGCGAAGGTTCGGACCAATTCGAGAAAGAACGCACCAATGAACGCTCCCGGCGTTCCACCAATTCCGCCGAGCACCGCAATCAGAACCAATTGACCCGAAATCGTCCAATACGACAATTCGGGCACGATGTGTCCAACCGCGAACGCCGTCACCGTCCCACCCAGGCCGGCCAAAGCCGCCGAGGCAGCATAAGCGATCAGAATGACGCGGCGTGCGGAAACTCCGAGATATTCCAGACGCACCTCATTGCTGTGAACCGCACTGAGCGCTTCGCCGAGCGGGCTTCGCAGATATCTATCGACGATCAGCGCCGCGCCGATCATCAGTATCAGAGATCCATATTGCAGCACCGAATTGAACTGCACGCGGCTCGGTGCGAATCCGAACAGCGTCGGCGTGGCGACCCGAAGCCCATCGGTGCCGCCGGTTACGTGATACATCTTAGAAAGCAGCGTGAAAAAGACCATCGAAACCGCGAGATTCAACATGGCAAAGAAAATCGCGCGATAGCGAACCATGAACACCCCGACAACGAGGCCGACCAGCGTTGCAACGACCGTCGAAAGCAGGAGCAGAAGCAGGAATTCGTTGATGCCGTCGTTCCGCATAAGAAACGCGGTGGCATAAGCGCCCACGGCGAAATACAACGCATGGCCAATCGAGATCAGCCCGCCCCGCAGCAGCACGGCGACGCCAAGGGCAGCGAGGCCCTTACCCACCGCCAGCGTGAAGACAAAGCCGAGCCACGGCACGGCCAGCGGAAGAACCGCTGCGATGAGAGCGAGGCCGATTATATGGCGGAGAGTCATGCTAGATCCGTCTTAGGCCAATCGAACCAAACAACCCGAAGGGACGGACCAACAGCACCGCAAGCATAACCAGATAAGGGGCAACCGGTTGGAATTCGGGTGCAAAATAGATCGCCGCCGATCGTGTCAGTCCGACAAGAATCGCCGCAAGCGCAGCTCCTTCGATCTGGCCCAGCCCGCCGATTGCGGCCACGGCAAAGGCCAGCACAATCGTTTCGGATCCGAGCCCGGGTGCGACGCCGACCGTCGGCGAAGCGAGCGCGCCGCCGAGGGCAGCAAGAAATACGCCCAGTGAAAATGCGAGAATGAATACGCGCGAAGAGTCAATTCCGAGCGTTTGCGCAAGCTCCTGATCGGTGACCACGGTGACGATCAGCTTGCCGATACGGGTGCGCTTGAGCATCAGCCGCAATCCGACGGCTACGAGCACGGCCATGAGGACCAGAATAAGCTGATAATTGAGATAGACGATGCCGCCGATCCTCGTGATGCCCAGAATCTGCATCGGGGTGTCCTGCGAATAGGGTTGCACGCCGAATATCAGCTTCTGAGCATCTTCTAGGATAAGGAACAGGCCGAACGTGACAAGAATTTGAAGCGCCTCGGGCCGTCCGTAGGTCCAGCGAAGCAACGTCAGCTCGATGAGCGGTCCGAGCAAGACCGCAATCAAAACGGGGCTGATTACCAGTGCGGCGAGGCCCAGGACAGGCCCGCCGCGTCCAGTAAGCCAGAGGCCGATGACGACACTGATATAAGCGCCAAGCGCATAGAAGCTTCCATGCGCCACGTTGAGTATACGCATGACACTGAAGACCAGCGTCAACCCAACGGCGACGAAGAAGATCAGTGCCGCATCCGCCAAACCGTCTACGATCAGAGGTATGTAAGCCGAGGACATCGGGTTTATTTGTACGCACCCGGCTTCGGCAAGGTATTGAGCATATCCGGCTTGAGCTTGCCAATCCAAGCGATCGGATCAGTGCCCACCGGAGGCGTGAGCAGGCTGGCCGGATAGCGAACCATCTGACCCATGACCGGGAACGGATGGGCCGAATCCTTCACGGTGGCACCGACAATCTGGTCGACAAGTCCGTCATTATCTTCGCGCAGCGCGAGACTGCCGGTCAACGTTTCCGTCTTCAGATTTTTGGCAGCCGCAATCAGATCTTCTCGCGTAGGCCAGCGGTTTTTGTTGGTCGCAAGCGCCTTCTCATATATCGCCTTCACGGCGTAAAGCGTGTTGGCCATCTTGAACGACGGAAAGACCGGATATTCGTTGAAACGTTTCCGATAGGTTTCAATGAAATCCTTGGCCTGGGCGTTGGCCTGCGCATGCGGAGATTTCCACCAGCCGTCCCCAATCACGCCGATGATGACGCCGTCGGGAAGCAGTGTTCCGACCCGCTGCAGAACGGATTCGCCGAGCGCCAAAATAACCTTACTGCGCTCAAAGAGCTGGCGTGGAGCAGCTTGCCGTACGAAGTTCTCCAGATCAGCACCCCACAGATTGGAGAAAATTACATCCGGCTGCGTCGCCGCCAGTCGGGAGATTTCCGTATTGAAGCTCGGCGAGCCGAGTTTTGGATAAAGCTCAGCGACGACCTCAACATTGGGTCGGAGCGCCTTCAAGGTTTCCTTGAAAATTAGGCCAGCGTCGCGACCGAACGCATAATCCGGGTTGATAATCGCAACGGTCTTGATGTTCGGATTCACCGACAGGAGATATAATACCGAGGCGATGAATTCGGGCACTGTGCTACTATTGGTGCGATAAACGTATTGGTATCTGTCCTTCAAAAATAGCTGGTGGGTGTCGCAGTTCCACATAAACGTCGGCATCTTTAGCTGTTCGGCCACAGGTGCGAGCGCGAGACAATTGCCGCTCGAAAGCGCTGCGATCATTGCCTGATTGTTGCTGTCGGCAGCCAGCCGGCGGAATTCCGCGACAACACCGTCTGTGCCCTGCCCCTCATCGACAAAGATCGGCTTGATCTTGACCCCGCCGATGCCACCGGAGGCATTGATCTTTTCGATCACCAGTTCCGCGGCGTTTCGACCGGGCATGCCGTAAGCGGCAGCCGGACCAGATGTGAAGGTGAAGACGCCCATCCCGATTTCAGCTGGTTTGCCGGTTTGCGCGTATGCAGGATTCAAGGCCGCCGCCACAAAAGCGAGGGCGGCCATCGATCGAAGGTGTTTCATTCTCGAGTCTCCTTGGTTCCCGAACTCTGCAAATCGATTGCTCCCGAAACGAAACAGGTTTCTCGCACTCGTAACTGAGAGCCCATGCTACGTTTGATCAGATTGTGATGTCAAGGTGATATTTCAGCACGATTGCCAGTTTCCGGCCGGATCGAGCGGAGCAAGGCATCCTTGAAGTATCCTAGAGAGACCGAGGCCTGCGTCGCCAAGAAATCGATGCGAGGTTGTCCTTCCTCGCGAAGCACCGGGGGATCTGGGCCGTGGATCGGATATGCGGGCGCTCGACGTCTCGCGCCATGGCTTTCATGCCTGGCTGGCCTTGCCGTTGAAGCCTCGCTCTCGATGCACGAAAGCGCAAATCCACCTTCACAGAAATCACTTACGCGAAAATCTGATATTCCCGTCGGAATCGAATCTGCGACTTGCTTTCTAAGACATCAGGCGCCTTTCTTCTCGAAATAGGCAGTCGCCTGCTGAGCAATCGTATCCGTCCCCCTCCGCACATGTGCCGCATCATCTCTGGCACAAATTTATTTTCGACGTTGAGTCAACCGATGATCGGGCCAAGAGACGTTCGCCAATCACCGCCATTCTACATCTGGGTGGCTGACTTCCGCCGTTCTCTGAGGAGCGCCTTACGTTCACTTGCTGAAACGGGACGATATGCTTCCCGGAGCGGTTCGATTGTCTACTCTAACAGGCTGCTGAAAAACTCGCTCGACGGCAAGGGCTGATCGTGATTCCGTCGCTTTGAACGGCGGAGATAATTTGCCATGCGCGGCGATGAGCGGGGCTCGGAAGGGCTGTTCTCCTACATTCGGCTGGAGGATCGGATTGCGGCGGATCATCCTCTGAGAGCAATTCGGTCACTTGTGAACGAGGTGCTCGGGAAA
>WBUW01000063.1 GCA_008933495.1 Pseudorhodoplanes sp. | reverse complement strand
GTTGCCATGCCGTTAACGGGCCCGTATGTCCCTGATCCGCAGGCCGGACAATGGTTCCCCGCTCCCGGTGCCGGCACCGGACGAATAGGTTAGCACAGCACGATGAAACCGATCCGCAAGGCCATTTTCCCGGTCGCCGGGCTTGGCACCCGCTTCCTGCCCGCCACCAAGGCGATGCCGAAGGAAATGCTGACCGTGGTCGACCGCCCGCTGATCCAGCACGTGGTGGACGAAGCGCGCGCGGCCGGTATCGAGCATTTCATTTTCGTCACCGGCCGCAACAAGGGCGTGATCGAGGACCATTTCGACTACCAGTACGAACTGGAGACGACGCTCGAGCAGCGCGGCAAGGCCGCGGACAAGGCGGCGCTCGATGCCGACCTGCCGGCGGCGGGCGCCACCAGCTTCACCCGCCAGCAGAAGCCGCTCGGGCTCGGGCACGCGGTCTGGTGCGCGCGCGACATTGTCGGCGACGAGCCGTTCGCCGTGCTGCTGCCGGACGTGCTGGTCAGGGCCGAGCGCTCCTGCCTTTCGCAAATGATCGACGCCTACAAGGCGCTCGGCACCGCGGCCAACATCATTGCGGTCGAGGAAGTGCCGATGGAGCGCGTGTCGTCCTACGGCATCGTCGGCGTCGGCAAGACGCACGGCAAGAGCTTTGAAATCACCGCCATGGTCGAGAAGCCAAGGCGCGAGGCGGCGCCCTCCAATCTGAGCATCACCGGGCGCTACATCCTGCAGCCGGAGATTTTCCAGATCCTCGCCAACCAGCAGACCGGGGCGGGCGGCGAAGTCCAGTTGACCGACGCCATGGTGCGGCTCGCCAAGGCGCAGCCGTTCTACGGCCTGAAGTTCGACGGCCAGTCCTATGACTGCGGATCGAAAATCGGATTCCTGTCCGCCAATGTCGCCTATGCGCTGGCGCGGCCGGACCTTGAGAAGGAATTGCGCGCCGCGCTTGCGAAGCTGCTGAAATAGCGGCGGCGTGCGCGGTCAGCGCTGCAGGCGCACGCCGAACAGCACCGCGCTCGCGGTGTAATCGACGCCGCCGACATTGGAACGCAGCCAGTCCTGCCGCACCTCGCCCTTGAGCCAGATTTCGCGCGACATTTTGTAGACCAGGCCGGCGGAGACGCGGTAGCGCTCGTCCTCGCGCACCGAGCCCTCGTAATCGTCGGTACCGTAGCCGAACCGCAGCGTGCCGATCAGCCAGCGCCGGAAGCTGTGGTCGACCTGCAAACCGTAGTCGCGCGTCAGCGATCCGGAGACGCCGGGCAGGATCGATTCGTCAACCGTGGTCTTCATCTCCAGTTTGACGGTCGTCAGCGGGGTCATGAAATAGGTCAGCGCGGCATCGACGAGCGGCGCGCGCACGTTGGCGAAGGCGGGATTGTCATAGTCGCGCGTCAGCAGGCCGGCCGAGAGCTCTCCGGTCAGCTTGCGCGTCAGCTCGAACTGCAGGCCCGCGCGCAGGGTGCGGCCGTCGGAATCGCGGAACGCGCTCACCGGCTCGTGCTCGCGCCGGTCGATCCCGGCTTCGACGAACGGCTTGATGCCGGGCGACACTTCGTAGGAGCCGCGCAGCGTGCCGCCGACCTGATTGTAGTTGCGGTCGTCGAGACTGAGCGTCGTGCCGTCATTGAGCGTGGCGTCCTGATAGACGCGCCGGTCGGCATTGCCCTTGAGCGTGAATTCGAGCCGGTTGAGCCGCTGCACCAGCGCGGCCGTGCCGCCGACCGTCGTGTAGCGCGGCGGCTTGGCGGCATCCTTCGGCGAATTGGGATCGCCCGGCGAATCCGCCTGCAAATTGTAGCGCGCTTCCAGCTCGGCGCGCGTCCGCGCAGTGATGTCGATGCGGCTCCTGGCCTTGAGGTCGAGCATCGGCCGGTCGTAGTTCGGCAGCTCGGGATAGCCGGTGAACGCGCCGCGCAGGTCGAACTGCAATTCGTGCCGCGACCAGTCCGACTTGATCAGCAGCTCGGGCGCCACCATCCAGAGCGGCGAGCCCTGCTTCTGCGTCTGCCGCGGCGGATTGGAATCGTAACCGCCGCTCAGTTCGACCGCCGGCTTGACCACGAACGCGCCGGCGCGAATGCCGAGCGGACCGAACGGGTCGTCCTCGGCGGGCCCGCGTCGCACCACCGGCCGGCGCTGGTGGACGCTCGGAAGCGCGGACGGACTTGCCGACGGCGGCTTCCTGATCGGCGGCGCGCGATAAATTTCGGGCACCGTCACGTCGGCGGGGACAAGCGGCGGCAGCGGATCGGGCTCCGGGATAGCCGCGCGCGGCTTGCGCGCAGCGGCACGCGCATTGGTCGAGTTGAAGCCGCTCCGGCCGGCGCCGAACGCCGGCGGCCGTCCATAGACCGGCTTGCGGAAACGATTGGGATTGCGCGCGTCGCCGTCGATCATCGGCACGAACAGGCGCGAGTCGGTCACGCCGTCGGTCGCCGGCGGCATGGCGGTCTGCGCGGCTGCCGGGGCGACGCAGGCGAGCGCCGCGCCGGCGGCGAGGAGCGCAACGACATCGGACCGGCGAGCACGCGCCACCTGCAAATCTCCCCTTCCGCGGCCACGCCCAGACCGGCGTGTGCAAACGGAAACGGCCGGCCTCGCAGCCGGCGGAAATGGTTAACGGAGTTAAAAGGTTTATGGTTAACGACAGGTTGATTGCGGCCGGGCGCTCACACCCAGCCCATCAGCTCGCGCTCGACCAGGTGGCGGATCACCGCCATGCCGCCTTCCGAATCATTGAGGCAGGGGACAGCGGCGAAATTCTGCCCGCCGTGATGACGGAAGATTTCCGCATTCTCGACCGCGATCTCTTGCAGCGTCTCCAGGCAGTCGGCGGCGAAGCCCGGCGTGATGACCGCGAGGTTCTTCACGCCGCCGCGCGCCAGCGCCTCGACCGTCTTGTCGGTATAGGGCTGCAGCCATTGCGCCCGCCCGAACCGCGACTGGAAGGTCATGCGCAGCTTGTCGGCATCATAGCCGAGCGCCGCGCGCAAAAGCCGCGCGGTCTTGGCGCAATGGCAGTGATAGGGGTCGCCCTTGTCGAAATAGTCGCGCGGGATGCCGTGGAACGAGACCAGGATCACCTCGGGCGCGAACGCAAGCCCGGCGAGCGCGCCCTTGAGCGAGGCCGCGACCGCCGCGATATAAACCGGGTCGTCGTGATAGGGCGGCGCGACGCGCACGGTCGGCTGCCAGCGCATGGTCATCAGCTTGCGGAAGGCTTCGTCGCACACGGTCGCCGTGGTCGCCGCCGCGTATTGCGGATAGAGCGGCACCAGCAGCAGGCGCTCGCAGCCCTGTTCGGCGAGGGCTGTGATGCGCGAGCCGAGCGAGGGATTGCCGTAGCGCATGGCCCAGTCGACGACGAGCCGGTCGCTGCCGAGCGCGGCCGCAAGCTTGTCGGCCTGCGAACGGGTGATGGTCTTGAGCGGCGACTCGTCCTTCTCGCGGTTCCAGATCGAATCGTAGTCGCGGCCGCGGACGCGCGGCCGCGTGGTCAGGATGATGCCGTTGAAGACCAGCTTCCAGAGCAGCGAATTGTCTTCGACCACGCGCGGATCGGACAGGAATTGCCGCAGGTAGCGGCGCATCGACCAGAAATCGGTCGCGTCCGGCGTCCCGAGATTGACGAGCAGCACGCCGATCCGCCCCGCTTGCACCGGCGGATGATCCTTGGGCCAGTGCTGCGGATCGGGACCCGGAAAAAAGTCGCTCTTGTCCATGCCGTTCATGCGCTGTGAAAAATGCATCGCCGTTTCCCGGTGCGCCGTGCTAGAGCATGATCGCGAAAAGTGTGAAACGGTTTTCGGAAAAGATCATGCTCAAGCAAAGAGCCAAAGCGGGATGACGTTTCGAAGAGAATACATCCGGCTTTAAGTCCCACAAAATTCTCCGAAGTCAAACCGTAACATGAACATCACCCGGCGCCTCCTGCTTCTCGGCTCGGCCGGCCTTGCGATGCTGGCAAGCCTGCCGCGTCCGGCCGCGGCCCGGTCGACGAAAATCACCTTCGTCCTCGTCAACGACATTTATCTGATGAACGAGGAGAGTGGACCGGACGGGCGCAAGCGCGGCGGCTTCCCGCGGCTCGCCGCCGTGGTCAAGGCCGAGCGCGCCCGTGCCGCCCAGTCCGGCGGCCGCGTCATTTTCGCACATGCCGGCGACACGCTGTCCCCCTCGCTCCTGTCCGGCATCGACCGCGGCTATCATATCATCGCGCTCACCAACATGATCGCGCCGGACATTTTTGTGCCCGGCAACCATGAATTCGATTTCGGCAAGGATGTCTTTTTCCAGCGCATGCGGGAAGCGACGTTTGCGCTCTTTGCCGCCAATATGCGCACCGCCGACGGCCGCCCGCTGCCCGGATTCAAGGACCGTGCCATTATCGATATCGGCGGCGTGCGCGTCGGCCTGACCGGAGCGGCGCTGACCGAGACGCCGCAGGTCGCCAATCCCGGCGACATCCGCTTTTCCCCGCTCGTCGCCGCGATCGAGGAGCAGGCGAAGGCGCTGCGCGGCGAGGGCGCCGATTTCGTCTGCGCGGTGGTGCACGCCCCGCGCAGCCAGGATCACGAGCTGTTCGCCCGGCGCGCGGCCGACCTGATCCTGACCGGGCACGACCACGATCTGTTCGTCGAGTATGACGGGCGCACCGCGATCGTGGAGTCGAGCCACGATGCGCATTCGGTCACGATGATCGACGTCGACATCGCCATCGACACGCGCGAGGGCCGCCGCGCCGTCTGGCGGCCGAAATTCCGCATTGTCGACACCGCCGACGTGACGCCCGATCCCGACGTGCTCGCCGCCGTGCGCGGGTTCGAGAGCGAATTGTCGAAGGAGTTCGACGTGCCGGTCGCCACCCTCGCGGTCGAGCTCGACAGCCGCACGGCGACCGTGCGTTCGGGCGAAGCCGCCATCGGCAACCTGTTTGCCGATGCGATCCGGGCGACCGCCGAAAGCGAGATTGCCATCATCAATGGCGGCGGCCTGCGCGGCGAGAAAGTCTATCCGCCCGGCAGCGCGATGACCCGCCGCGACGTGTTCGCCGAACTGCCGTTCGGCAATCATGTCGCGGTTCTGGAAATCAAGGGCGATGCGGTGCGGGCGGCGATCGAGAACGGGCTCAGCCTGCTGCCGCGCACGGCCGGGCGCTTCCCGCAAGTTTCAGGGTTGCGCTTCGAAGCCGACCTGTCGCGGCCCGCCGGCCGGCGCGTGATCGCGGTCCGGGTCGGCAATGCCGCGCTCGATCCCGGCAAGACCTACAGGCTCGCGACCAACGACTTCATGGCGCAGGGCGGCGACGGCTATACCATGTTCCGCGCCGCCCGCGTGCGCGTGCCCGGCCATGACGGGCCGCTGATGGCCAACGAGGTCATGGTCTATCTGCGCCGCCTCGGCACAGTGCGCACCGGGATCGAAGGCCGGATCGTGCTGAAGCGGTAAGTTCGAGCGCGATCGGCCGAAGTGGCAGCCGGTTCGGCGCAAGATCGCGAAAACAATAAATCGCGTGCGCGGTCCGGTTCAATCCGAACGGATTATGCCCTAGCCTGCAGCCGCTGAACTCGGCCGACGCCAGCCAAGGAGTCGCGCCGCCACCATCAGTGCGGCAAGGCAACCGACCACGACAAGCAATCCTTGCGCCGCTGCCCCCGAGACAAAGATCGAGTAATCGCCGTCGGAAATCGTCAGTGCGCGGCGGAAATTCGTCTCGATGCGCTCGCCAAGCACGAATGCGAGCAATAATGGTGCGACGTCGTAACCGTACTTGCGCAGCACATAGCCGACGAGCCCGGATCCGACCATGAACCAGATGTCGACGGCATCGGCGGAGACCGAATAGACCCCGATCATCGAGATCAGCAGCACCGAAGGCGACAGAATTCCGGCCGGAATGCGCAGCAGGTTCACGAACAGTCCGACCATCGGCAGATTAAGGACGATCAGGATCAGGTTGCCGATATACATGCTCGCGATCAGGCCCCAGAAGATGTTCGGGTGATCGCTGACGAGTTGTGGTCCCGGCTGAATGCCGTGGATAAGAAGCGCAGACAGAAGCAAGGCGGTCGCTGGGATCGACGGGATGCCGAGCACCAGGAGCGGGATCATGGACGAGCCGGTCGTCGCATTGTTGGCGGTTTCAGGGCCGGCGACGCCTGCGATCGCGCCCTTCCCGAAGAGTTCCGGGGTGCGGGACAATTTCTTCTCGACAACGTAGGAAACAAATGTCGATACGATATGCGACACACCTGGCACAATGCCGAAGAAGAAGCCGATAAGCGTCCCGCGCCCGATAGCCGGCGCGGATTCCACCAGATCGCGGCACTGCGGGACAAGATCGCGCAGACGCGGCGCTTTGGCGCGCTCCGCCATCGTCTGCTCCAGCGATAGCAGAATTTCCGACACGCCAAACAGACCGATGGCGATCGGAACGAAATCAATGCCGTCGCTCAGCGCTAGGGTGCCGAAGGTGAAACGAGGATATCCGGTCAAGGCATCAATGCCGACGGTTGCCAGCACCAGGCCGGTCAGGATCATCGCTGCGGTCTTGAGCGGCGAGCCGCTGCTCACCGCAACGATGACGGCAAGCGCCGCAAGCATCAGCACACATTCGGCTGCGGGCCCGACCGCGAGCATCGCTTGCGCCAGCGGCGGCGCGAACAGGACGAGACCGATGATCGACACGGTGCCGCCGACGAAGCTGCCGAGCGCCGCGATCATCAGTGCCGGTCCCGCCCGGCCTTTCCGTGCCATTTCGTAGCCGTCGAGGCACGTCACGACACTGGCCGCTTCACCGGGAATGCGCACGAGGATGGATGTCGTCGAACCGCCATACATCGCGCCATAGAAGATGCCGGCGAGCATAATGATCGCGGTGTCGGGCGGCAGGCTGTAGGTAAGCGGCAAGAGCAACGCCATGCCGGCGAGCGGGCCGAGCCCCGGCAACACGCCCACCATCGTTCCCCAGAATACTCCGATGAAGCACCACAGGACGTTCTGCGGCGTAAACGCGACGCGGAAGCCATCAGCCAGCAGCGAGAAACTCTCCATGCGCGATGCCCCGTCAGAATCCGAATTCGCCGCTCGGAAGTCTGACGCCGAGTAATTGTCCAAAGATGAGGATGGCGACGCCCGCAGCGATAAGGCCGGCAACGATACAGACCCACCAGCTAAACCGCCCGATGATCCACGCCAGAAGCGCGAAGGAGATCGCGATCGAGATGGCCGCGCCTACGGGCTCAAACGCGGCAGCCGTGCCGGCAAGCACCGCGAGCACCAGCCACACACGCAAATCCGACAGACTGACGGAAGCGAGGGCTTCGGATGTGCGCAGAGCCTGCAGCGCGCAACCGAGTCCAACCAAGAGCAGCGCCGTGCCGATGACGGCTGGCGCGAAGCCCGGACCGGGAAGCGCGACGCTTCCCTCCGGCATGCGTAAGCCGCCGATCAGCGCCGCCGCGCCGAGGCCGGCAAACGCCAGCCCGACCAGCACTTCCCCTGTTCGGGACGAGGTCATCACTGGGACTTCTTGGCGATGCCGATGCTCTTGGCGACCTGCGCCAGGGCTGCGAATTCCGAGCGCACAAGGGCTGCGGTTGCGGCGCCGTCCTTGACGGCGAGCGTCGCCCCCTGCTTACTCATCACCTCCTTGAACCGATTATCGTTTGCCGCCTTCATGAAGGCGTCGGTGAGCTTGCTTTTGACGGCCGCCGGCAGGCCTTTCGGCGCAAACAGGCCCCACCAAAGAACGGTCTCCTCCGATGCTATGCCGAGATCTTTCAAGCCCGATGCCTTTGGCAGCGCGGAATTGCCGGCAGCTGACGTCAGGATAAGGCATTTGGCCTTCCCCGCCTGGACATGCGGCAGGACTGGCGGAAGCGAGCCGCCATAGATGTCGACATGTCGGCCCAGAAAATTCTTGAGCGTCTCGCCTGCGCCGCCGAATGGGACTGCGCGGACTTTGAGACCGAGCTTCGAGAATGCCCGCTCCGCCGCAAGCTGCATCGTTCCGCCGACGCCGTCATTGCCGTAGGTGTATTTGCCGGGATTCTCCTTGAGATGCGCTACCATCGCAACGCCGGTGTCTGCGGGAAAATCCGGCTGCGTGCACAGCACGTAGGATGAATAGCCGATCGAGAGAATAGGCTCATAGCTGTCCGGCGTATAGGCGACCGGCAGCGATTGCGGGCTCGTTGTCAGCGGGCTGTTCCAGATGAAGCCGAGCGTGTAGCCGTCAGGCCGCGTGGTCACGACCTGCGTCGTTCCCACAGTGCCCCCAGCACCTGGACGATTGTCGACAACGACTTTCTGCCCGAGGATCGGCGTGACCATCTCGGCAAGCTGGCGAGCAAAGATGTCAGTACCGCCTCCGGGCGGCGCAGGCACAATCAAGGTGACGGGACGTTCGGGATATTCGGCCCACGTCGGAGTCGCAGCAATCATCGCAACCAAGGCTGCCGCGGTCAGAACGGTCTTGCGCATGTCTGAATTCCTCCCGTTGTCATTTTCTTCCGAAATCGCTCAGCGGATATCGACCCGGTAATGAAACCGGCTCGCCGGCCCGAGGCTCCGGCGCCACTCACAGGCGACCCCGTCGAAATCACGTGCGACGCGCTCGATCGCAACGACCGGATCGCCGGTCTTGAGACCGAGCAGCGCGGCTTCGGCCGCGGGACAATGATCGAAGGTGATCGTCTCCTCCGCGCGAGCGATCACCCGGCCGCATGTGCGCGCGTAGATTGGATAGAGAAGCGGACCAAGTTCGTCGGCAGAAATATCGAGGAAGGGACGAAAGGGCTCGAGCGGAAGCGCGATATCTTCGGCGAGCAACGGCTCGCCTGCCGACAGGCGCAGACGCGTCATGCGGATAATCTCGTCACCAAGCCGCAACGCGAGTGCAGCGGCAATCGAGGCGTCCGCTTGCTTGACCTCGCGAGAGAGCAGGCGCCCCTCCGGCCGGATCGGCGCTCCGTCCGGTCCCTGCAGGCGAAAAAAGCGAAACAAGGTTGAGGAGAAGTCGCCGGTCCGCACAAATGTGCCGCTGCCCTGCCGCCGCTCCAGCGCGCCGCTATCGACGAGCGAGCCAATGGCACGCCTGACCGTGCCAAGCGACACACCATATTCCTCGGCAAGGGTCAGCTCTGCCGGAAGCGCTTCACCCGGCGCCCATTCGCCTGCGCGCACCCGCTGTGCGATCACGTCACGCAGGCGCTCGAACAGCGGAAGCCGTTCGTCGCCGGGCCAAGGCTTGCTCTTCACGATCGTGATCACCCGCTCAATCGCTCCGTCGTTGAAAAACCGGCATGCCTAGTAGACAAGTAGTCTTGTAGATGAATATAAGATGTTGTCAATGCAGAACCCTCTCGTGCCGTTTCCTTCGGGCGCAATCGATACGCATGCACACGTTTTTCATGCGGGAGGCGCTATCGCACCTAGCGCCCGCTATCGCCCGGACAACGATGCACCGCTGTCAACCTATCTCCGGCTGCTCGACCGCAATGGCATCGCGGGTGCCATCCTGGTTCAGCCGAGCTTCCTCGGCACTGACAACCGTCTCCTGCTTGAGGCGATCGCGGAGGCGCCTGACCGGCTTGCCGGCGTCGCCGTTCTCTCGCCGACTACAACGCTCGCCGAACTCGAAGACTTGCGCGCCGCCGGAATTGTCGGCGTACGGCTAAACTTGATTGGAGCCGAAATACCGCCTCTCTGTCGTGACGACTGGTATGAGCACCTCAAACAACTCCGCCGCACAGGCCTGCATGTCGCGGTTCATGCCGAAGGTGAACAGTGGCCCAGCGTTTTGCCGGTACTGGTTGCGCACCAGCTTCGAATCGTCGTCGATCATTTCGGCCGTCCGGCGCGGGAGACCGACAAATGTGTCGGCTTGAAAGCCATCGATGCCGCCGCCGCCGCAGGCGGTGATGTGTGGATCAAGCTTTCGGGACCGTATCGATTTCAGGCTGCGCCCGCGGATGCCTTGACGGTCTTGCGCAAAGCGATCTCTCGCGACCGTTTCATATGGGGCAGCGATTGGCCATGGACGCAGCATCCGGAAGTTCGCGACTATGCAGATGTCCGCGCGTGGCTCGACGAGTGGATACCGGAGCAGGAAGAGCGCACCAAAATTCTGATCCGGAACGCGCGCAAGCTCGTTAATCAACTAGGAGCGTGATCTAGCAGGCTGCTGAAAAACGCGCATTTTGTCTCTGCGCGTTGGCGGGTCGGTGGCCGCGGAGACGAGGAGCGGAGTTGTGGGGTGGCCCGGTCATGATGCGGCGGCCAGAAGCTTTGGTATTCGCACCAG
>WBUW01000539.1 GCA_008933495.1 Pseudorhodoplanes sp. | reverse complement strand
CATGTCGGGTGCGGCCGCGTTGCTGCTCGTTATCTCGAGATCTTTACCCGCGGAGAGATTTCGGGCGCCAGGCTCGGCCATGTGTGCGATATCGAAAGGTCGCGTGCTGACGAATTTTCCAGAAAATCGAACGCTCGAGCGTGGACGGATCTGGAAACCATGCTTCGTGAAGCGAAGGATATTGACTGCGTCACCTTCGGGACGCCGTCCGGCAGTCATTTCGAGAACGCTCGTGCAGCGCTTGTCGCTGGCAAACATGTTATCGTCGAGAAGCCGATCACGATGCGCCCCGAACAGGCGGAGGAGCTTGGAAAGCTCGCTCGCGACAAGGGGTTGATGTTCGGCGTCGTCAAGCAGAACCGCTACAATCCTGCCATGCGCGCGCTCAAGGCGATGATGGATCGCGGACGTTTCGGAAAGCTTGTTCTTGGAACGGTTCGGGTGCGCTGGGCCCGCGATATGAACTACTATTCCAGTGATGCCTGGCGCGGAAAGTTCCTCTCGGACGGTGGAGTAATCACCAATCAGGCGATTCACCACATCGATGCCCTGCAATGGGTTATGGGGCCTGTTAAGGCGGTTTGTGCGCACGGCACGGCGCGCATCAATGATATTGAAGTCGATGATACGACTGTCGCTATTTTGCGATTTGCGAATGGTGCATCCGGAGTGATCGAGGCAACGACGGCCGCAAGACCGGATGACATCGAGGCGAGCCTCTCGGTGCTCGGGGAGGGCGGGTCGGTCGTGGTCGGCGGTTGGGCCCTCAATGAGATATTGTTCTGGAAGTTCACGGTGCCCGAAGCCGCTGATGAAACCGCGCAGCTTGACCATTCTCAAGTCATCCCGACCTCCTATGGTCTCGGTCATGCACCTTTGCTGCAGGATGTGGTTGATGCCCTGAAGCGCGGTGAAATCGAACCGCCCGTCAACGCAACCGAGGGGACGAAAAGCCTCTCGATCATTCATGCGCTCTATCGCAGCATGGAGGACAACGGCTGGGTAACGGTCGGAACGTCGTCAAAACGTCTTGGGATTGGAGGTTGATCTGGACTTGTTTTTACGGCGCGCGTCGATATCGGACGAGCAGGTCTTGTTGTCTTGGGCCAACGACCATGATGTGAGATCAATGGCGCGCAATTCCGATCCGATCACGCCGGAAACGCACTCGGCCTGGTTTACGCAACGCCTCGCGGACCCAAATTGCCGAATCTGGATCTGTGAAGCGCCCCACGGGCCGGTTGGACAAATTCGCCTGGTTCGGTCAGCTGACATGGCGGAGATTGATATTTCCGTATCGAGCGATGTGAGAGGGCAAGGCGTGGCCACATTCATGCTGAGCGCGCCGGTCATCACTGACTGGTCTGGACTGCGGGAACTGGTCGCCGTCGTTCGACGCGGAAATCTTGGTTCGCGGGCGCTGTTCCAGAAAGCAGGCTTCGTTATCAGTCGGGAAGACGACGAGTTCGTTTATTTCAACAAGGGTGCCAGGCGTGTCCAGACGCGTTGAGATTTTGGAGATTTCCGGCGAAGCCTTGCGGCGACATGCATCGGATCGCGGCTTGGCGTCGTCCGGACATTCCGCACCGCTTTATCGCGGTGTGGAGCCGCTCGACAAGGCAGAGCCGGACGAAATTGCTTTTTGCCGTTTTGAAGGCGAAGCGGGTCTTAAGGCGATCAGGAACAGCAAGGCCGGAGCAATATTCGTCCCCCTCTCACTTGGTGCACAGGCGGCGCGCGACGGCGTTCTTTGCATACCCTGCGAACATCCGAGGCTTGAGATTCTTCATTTGCTGCGTCGCTTCTGGACGGAGGCCGAATGGCAATTCGATCCGAAAGCAAATCCCTGCATTCATCCTAGTGCTGATATCGCGTCGAGCGTTCGCATCGGCCCGTTCAGTGTCATT
>WBUW01000538.1 GCA_008933495.1 Pseudorhodoplanes sp. | reverse complement strand
GCATGACCCTCGGCGGTCGGATGCACGGCGCCGCCATAGGCCGCGCTGGTCGCGCCCCAGGTCGCATCATGCAGGTCGCTCGGCTTGAGGATCGGCGAAATGCCCTCGGGAAAGGTCATCGCGGTGAAATAGCTGTCGTTGGCGGTGCGGATCCAGCGCGCACGCGGCGCATAGGGGCGGAAATCGCGCGGCCGGTAATTGCACACGAGCGGACTCGTGGCGGCGACGGCCGGATCGGTCTCGAAGCTCCGGCCGTTCGCCGAGAAGCACTCGCGATCGAAGGGCGGATCGAGATCGGAGCGCGCGCAGAAGCCGTGATCGACGAAGTCGGCCTGATGCGAATCCACGAAAATCATGCGGTCCTTGACCGGGTCGCGGCAGGTGCCGGCGACTTCGCAGGTCGCGAGCGCGCGCACCTTGGGCAGGAACTGGCGCAGCACGAAGTCGGTCACCTGCTTGAGCCGCTCGCCGTCGACATTGAAGGCCGGGTGAACGTCGAAGCCGGCGCGCCCGCCCGGGCAGACCTCGCCGGCCGAGGCCTGCGTCGGGCTGCCATAGGTGACATAGACGACGCGCGACAGGTCGCCGCCCAGATGCGGCTTGAGCGCATTGCGCAGCTTGGCGAAGTTGCCCGGGAACTCGTTCTCCAGCAGCTTGCGCGCTTCGGCGACATTGATGATCATGCCGCCCTTTTCGAACAGCGTGCGTTCGGTGCCGGGTTCGATGATGACGTCGCCGACGAGCCCGGCAAACCAGATGTCGTTGGCCCCGATGGTCAGCAGCACGAGGTCGAGGACGCGGTCGGGCTGCTGGCGCCTGGCGCGCGCAAGCGTGTCGCGCAATTGCGCGATCTGCGGCACGGTGCTGCTCAGACACTCGCCGCTCGGCGGGCATTCGCGCGCGCGCAGCGAATTGAGAAAACCGGCTTCGATGGTGGAGCCCGAGCAGGCGAGCGGTAGGTACGTCACCGCGACATGGGCCTGTTCGACCGCCAGCGCCAGCGCCGCGCGCAACTGATAGCCGTAGAGCGTGCGGTGGCATTCCGCGTTCATCCAGCGCGCATTGAGCGCCGACCAGTCGGCGGCCGAATTGCCGGCGCTGGCGAGGGTCACGTCGCAGGCCCTGTTGCCCTTGAAGCCGGCGCGGCCGGGACGGAAATATTCGCTGGTCGCCCCGCTCAGGAAACGGCGGAAGCAGAAGCCTTCGTCGTCGAGCACGATCGGACGGTCCGGATTGCCTTCGCCGGCGGCGATCGAGTCGCCCATGCCGGCGATGAGCAGGTCGCGCACCGCGATCGTTGCCGTCAGGCGCTGGGCCGTGCCGTCGGGCAGCCCGACATCGACGGCGGCCGCGGTGGTGACGCCGTACTTGACGCGCAGCTTGATCTCCTCGGTGCACGGCGCGGTGAGGGTGCGCGTGGCGCTCTCGCCGTCGTCGAGGGTCCAGGCGCAGAGCGCGCCGGGCGCGAGCGAACCCGCGACCGCAAGCCCGATCCGGTGGCTTGCCGGCGCGAGATAGTTCTCGCGCTCGCCGTCGCGCTGGCACTGATCCGGGATGCGTCCGCTGGCCTGCAGGCACAGGTGCTCGACCATGTCGCGCGCCCAGCCGCGCCCGTCGCTCGCGCGCGCCAGCCGCCGCTCGGCGCCGAGCACCCCGTCGTCGCGCATGGCGGCGATATGGCGGCGGAAATCGGCCTCGCTGCGGAACAGGCGGAAGCGGTTCTTGACCTCCCATTCGATGCGAAGGTTCTGCGGCGCCGGCGAGAGCGTCTCGGGCGGCGGGGCCGCCGGACGCGTCTGCGCGGCCGCCTGCGGGGCAAGCGCGAGAATGGACAGCAGAGACATGGCCACGAGGGCCAATCGCAGAAGAATCATCGAGGTGCGGGCCGGTTTACCGGAAACGATCAAC
>WBUW01000062.1 GCA_008933495.1 Pseudorhodoplanes sp. | reverse complement strand
CCGAGAGCACCATGCGTGCCGCTTTGGACGCAATCAAGGTTTGAAAATGCAGGATATTGATCAGGCGGGTTTCCACGAGCTGCGCCTGGTCGAGCGGGGCCGCAACGCGCAGGATCGGCTCATGGGGGAAGAATGGCGTCCCCTCGGGCACGGCATGAACATCGCCGGTGAAACGCATTGCCGCAAGATGGGACAAGGTATCTGCGCTGAAGCGCCCGGAACGGTGAAGCCATTCGATTTCCTCCTCGGAAAAGCGCAAATTTTCGAGGAACTCGAGTGCCTGCTCCAGCCCGGCGGCGAGAAGGAATCCGCGCCGCTCAGGCAGCTTTCGAACGAAAAATTCAAATACGGCGGTTCTTGTCGCGCCATGATCCAGATAGGCCTGAATCATGTTCAGCTGATAGAGATCGGTCAGCAACAGACTGTTGGCGGAATCCATTATGGCAAGACCGGAGGGTTGCCGAATTGGAGCGGCAGGCAGGATTTGCAACCGTGCGGCGGTGCGTGCTCAGGCGCGCGACAGGCGTATTTCAGCACCCTGCAACTCCTCCAGTACGCTCTGATTCATGAGATCCATATATTCGCCGATGCTGGCGGCCCGGCCAAGCCGCCGGTCGCGGAGCTTCGTCCATGCGTCGGCACATGCGCTCGCGAAGCTGCCGGAGTCACGGATCTGGTAGACCGACTCAAACAGGATGTCGTTGTCTTTGCGAATGCTCAGTTTGACGTTCATGAGGCTCTCCGGTCTGATCGCGGGCGCCCGGCCTTGCTTGCAGCCAAAGCGGGATGACTTTGTTCGAATCGTCATCCCGCTTTCGTTCTTTGTCTGAGCCTGACCTTTTCCGAAAACCGCTTCACATGTTTCGCGATCATGCTCCAACGATTCCGCGCGGTTGCATTCTATGGCGCCCCAAGCCCGCCGGGATTCGTCCGGCCTGCGGGCGGCCGGTTCAAAATTATACCAAGTGTGTCAACCGGTTTTGATTGATTTGGCCCAAGCCGATCGTCGCCCGAGCCGATCATCGGATCGGCATTCCGTGACGCGGGCGCGCCCCTGCCTGTCCCTGCCCGCGCCAACCGACAAGGCGGTCCAAAGGCCCGGCCGGCCCGCGCCTGCGCCGGTGGTGGCGTCGCAAAACGGCGGAAATCCGGGCACGGGTCAGCCGCGCATGATAAGGGTATCGCCCATCGTGTTTGCCGTTCGGGCGCCCGCCGCCGGGCGCCGTGCAGGAGGCTTTTCGGCTGAGCCGTAAAACCAAGCCCGCTCCGAAGGACAATTGATCCGCATGAAAAATGGGCCATCAGCGCGGCCCTTGCTGACGTTTTCGGCTGGTTTTGCCTGATCGCCAGCCGGGCGCCGCGACCCCCCTGGGGCAAATTTGCAACAGGCCGTTCATGACGCCGGTCGTTCCATGGCCGCAGGCAACTCCGGCGGCAGAGCGCCAATTGCCCATATTGCAACGCGCTCGGGATGTGCGATAGGTTTTTACCGGTGGAAATTGAGGGGTGCGCTGATGTCGTCCGGAGTTTTTTTCATCAGGTTGTCTGTCGTTTTATTTGCATTTCTCAATCTCGCGAGCGTCGCGCACGCCTGCACCGCCGAGAAAATGAAGACGACCGAGAACGGGTTCATCTTCAAGGTCGTCGGCGGCTCCAACAACGTCGAAGCGAAGAAGACACCGGGTTCGAAGGACGTCGCCTTCACGCTTGAATTGCTGGCCCCCTATTTCGTCATCTGCGAAGTCGACCAGTTCTACAAGGTCACCGATCTTCCTGCCGAAACCGTCGCGCAGGCCGAGACCGGCAAGGTCGGATTTGTCCTCAAGGACCAGGTTCATCCCTGGCCGACGCGCGAGGCGCTCAATTTCAGCGTTGTCGCTTTCAGCGGCGACCGGCCGGAAATCGTGGCCTGGGACGACGAGGACGTGCTCGGCAAGTTTCTCGAGACCGGCAATCAGAAAGTCGCGCCGCCGGCGTTCCGCGAAAATCTCGAAAGCACCTTGAAGCGCGAACGTTCGACGCGCCCGTATCCGGTGCTGACCAGCAAGACCCGCCTTTTGCGCAAGAGCGTGGAGAAACGGGTCTTCAACGTCCTGTTGCCGGCCGCTTTGCCACCCGAAGCCAAGGTTGTGATCGCGGCGAAGGCGGGCGAGAACAAGAGTGCGGTGACAGCCAAGCTCGACAAGACGATGACGAGCGCAACTTTCGTTATTGCCTTCGATGCCACCGCCTCGATGTCCGATTTCGCCAAGGAAATCGCGCGTGACATCAAGACCGCGTTCGAGGCGCTTCCGGCTGAGGTCGCCAAGGGGTCGAGCATCGGATTTGTGTTCTTCCGCGATGAGGGCGACGACGAGAAGGTCGTGATCGTCAAGCCGCAAACGGTTGCCGATGCCACCAAGGCGCTGCAGGAGGCCGCCAGCAAGGGCTACATGCAAGGTGGCGGCGATGCGGCCGAGCCGGTACTGGACGCGGTTTATCTCGCGCACAATATTTTCGACTGGAATGCCGGTCATCAGGGCTCCGGACGGCGGGTCATTCTTGCCGTGCTCAACGACGACGCCAAACCACAGACCACCGGCAAGATCGATGATCGCGTGCCGCCGGGTCTCGATCCGGCCCGCATTGCCGGCGACCTGCTGGCGGGCGGCGTTCAGGTCATTACCGTTCAGGCCGGGCCGAATGCCGGCCCCAATCTCGTGTCGGTGCTCACGACTCTTGCCGAAACGAGCGGCGGGACGTTCGTTGAATGGGGCAAGGGCGGCGAGGAGCGCACAAAGAAAGTGACCGCTGCCGTGGCCGCGCAGCTTGCCACCACCATGAAGAAGACCGCCGAGGAAGGGCGCAAAGACCTGTCGAAGCTCGAATTCGACTATCGCGGCTATGCCACGATTCCGCTGGCCGTTCTCGACGGCGAAAAGCTCAACCGCTTGCGCACGGCCGGCATCAATTTCAACATCGACCCCGGCAAGGGCGGCGTGCTCATCCGCGAGGGCTACATTCTCGAAAACAACGATCTGCTCGAGCCGCAGATCCAGGTCGAGAAACGCACGCTTGAAAATCTCGTGACGCTGTTTTCGGCGCTCGGCGTGGCGGGCGTCGATGTCAACGCGATGAAGGAGAGCGCGTCCCGCGCGCTCGCCGCGATCGCCGGCGAGGGCTTCGACCCGAAGGAGAGCATCGAGGCGACCATCCGCAAGCGGCTTGGCATCCAGTTCCGCACCAAGCTTCTCGACTTTAACCTCGAATATCTCGCGGGCATGAACCGGGAAGAACGGCTTGCGATGACAAAACGCATCCAGAATGCGGGTAGCCTGCTCAGCCAGTTCCTGGAGGCGAACCTCGAGGCGTTCGACAAGACGCCGGCCGTGTGGATGCCGGTCGCGCAACTGCCCTGATCGTTATCGCCTGCGCCGCAGTCCACGCGCACGCGCCGAATTTCCGAAAAGGTTTTGAGAAGCTCGTACTGGAGGCAATCAGCCTGCATGCTCGACAAGAGGGGAAACTGGCAACGCCGCGTCGCGCGCCCGGAAGCCATCGCTGACGACGCGCCCGCGACCGTCGTGGCGCTGCGCAACGTCTATAAGTCCTATACCAGTGCGACTGGCGAGGTCGTGGAGGTGCTCAAAGGCCTCAATCTCGAAATCAAGGCCGGCTCGTTCAATGTCATTCGCGGGGAAAGCGGTTCCGGAAAGACCTCGCTGCTGCGTATCCTCGGCATGCTGGATAGCGATTTCGACGGCGACTATGTCTTTCTCGGCGCCGACGTGAAGTCGAAGGCCGACTGGCAGCGCGACGAATTGCGCGCCAACAATATCGGCTTCATCTTCCAGGAAGGGCGTCTGTTCGAGCACCTGTCGATCCGGGACAATGTGTCGCTGCCGGTCCGGTTGCAGGGATCGGATGGCGAGCGCCGCTCGTTGCGCCAGACCATTGACGCCATGGCGCCGCGCTTCTTTACCGGCGAGGAACTCGCCAACGAGATTCTGTCGAACCGCCCGGCCCAGGTCTCCGGCGGCCAGAAACAGCGCGCCGCCATCCTGCGCTCGGTGGTGACCAAGCCGGCCATCATCCTCGCCGACGAGCCGACCGCGAGTCTGGACGAGAGCCGCAAACAGGAAATCCTCAAGCTGATGATGTCGCTGTGCGACGAGGGGCACACCGTCATCATCGTGTCCCACGACAAGGTCTTCTATCAGTGCGGCCGGCAGTTCGAATTGTCGGGTGGCGTTTTGCGGGAGTTGGCGGGCGATTCGCACAAGTCCGGCGTCGAGATTCCGCTTCGCAAGCCCGCCAATGAGCGGGCTATTTTTTACGGCTGGAGGCCGCGGGCGCCGCTTGGCATCCTCTTGCGGCAGGCGATGCGCGAGGCGTTCCTGCGCCCGATCTTCCTGTTTCTGGTCGTGGTGTCATTGTGCGTCGGCGTCTGCCAGATCGGCGTCTTCACCTCCGTCATTCTCGGCGCGCAGGGCTTCCTCGACGACGCCATGACGAGAGGTTCCCGGCTCAACCGGCTGGAGGTCAAGCCCAGAGTCAACGATCTCAATCTTGAAAACCGCTTTCCGGTCGTGGACACGATCCGGTCGTGGGCGAACGTGCAGGCGATCGTTCCGCGGCGGGCGACGCTGGCGCGGCTGATCGACTACAATGGCGAAAAACTGGTGACCTCGGCGCTCGGCCTGCATCCGGACGATCCGGAATACCGTCTGCTCGATTTTGTCGCCGGTGGTCATTTCAGCCCGAGCAACGAAGAACTCGAAATCATCGCGACGGTCGGACTGCTGCCCGATGTCTTCGCCGACGCCAGCAAGCTCGCCGACGGGCAACTGAAATATGCCGACTTCATCGGCCGGACGGTCACGGTCGAGCTGCCGCAATTCTCGCGGACCGGGCAGGAGCTCACCGCGCGCGCGCGCCGTGTCCAGTTGAAGCTCGTCGGCCTGATCCTGCATGCCGAGGGCGGGCGGCGGATGTATCTGCCCAACCGGACGCAGCTCGTGTTCGATCGCTTCAAGATGGATCGCGACGGCTCCATTGCGTTGCCGATCAACGCCGCCGGCGACGCCTGGGAGGGCGATCGCGCCGAGGTCGCGCGCATCGCGGGGTTCCCGTGGGAGGACCAGTTGCAGGTCTATACCAAGGAAATCCGCGACATCATTCCGGTGTTCCAGCAATTGTCGCAGCTCGGCTACAAGCCGGCGTCCGACATCTGGAACTATAAATGGGTGCTCGACCTGCGCGACCTGGCCTGGAATATTTTCGTGCCGCTGCTCATCCTTATCGTGCTGGCGGTCGCTCTGACGGTGGCGACGAATTTGTTTTCGAGCGCCAAGCTGCGCGAAACCGAGTTCGCGCTCTGGCGCGTCCTGGGGATGCGGCGCGGCGACCTGGTCGCCACCCAGGTGGTCTCGACCGCGCTGATGGTCCTGTGCGGCGCGCTGCTTGGTCTTGCGATTGCCTCGACCTTGATCGACCGCGCGCGCGCGTTCCTGGCCGAGCAGAATCCGGATGCCGGCTTCGAAGCGGTGTTCGCCCCCATCGGGCAATTCTTCCTCGTGATCATCGTGTGTTCTGTGATCGTCGGCGTGCTCGCTGCCATTTATCCGGCGGTGAAAACGGCTCATTCCGATCCTGCGAAAGTGCTGCAATCCTGACCCTGGGGATCAACACGCGATGACCCGGCCGTGTCTTCTCGCCAGCCTCGCACTACTGATCGGCTGTGCACTTGCGCAGGCGCAAACGGCCAAGTCCGTTCGCACCGAGGAGCCGCATTACACCTGCGAATATTGGAGCCCGATCTATTCGGCGCGGCCGGTGCAGCGGCGATTCCATGTCGCGAGCCTGCCGCGCGGCTACGATTTTCCGGGCCGGCAGACCCACAAGGGCCGGCTGGTGCCCGGGCTCTTTATTGCCGGGAGCGACATGTATGTCGCGTTCTGGATGGAGAACAAATTTGCCGGCATGGCCTTCACCGTTCCGGCCGGCAACGTGATCGACTTCGTCCCTGACGGCGAAAAAGCGGCGGTGAAAGTGACCAGCGGTTGGGCCGATTTCGATGCCCGCGAAAGCCGCACGATCCTGACCTATCCTTCCGTCGCCTGCCCACCGGGCGATGCGACCGCGCGGTCCGTCCGCCCGCCGCTCAGTCTGTCTCGCGAGCCGGAAAAGCCGCTGTCCGATCTGGCGAACAAATACAACAAAGGCGCCAGCAGCGAGCCGGAGAAGCCCAAGCCTGCGGAAGCGCCGAAGTCGCTGAAGAAGCTGGGCGAAGCGATTGCCGAGTCGGGGACGGCGCGGAAGAACGCTCCGTCCGATCCGCCGCCGTCGGAATCCATGGCCGAGGCCATGCGCCGCGCCGTGACACCCGATGCGGCGAAGCCGTCGCCGAAAAAGGTCTATGCGGTATGCGCCGCCACGACGTTGCAGCCGTTGGAAACACTGGACGAGGGATCGCTGGCGAACCTGCAACTGGTCGGCCTGCGGAACCGGCGTACGGAAGTCAGCGGCTCCGATTATCTCAATGTCAGCGGCGATCTGCTGCCCTTGGATTATACTTTTGACGTGACCGATAGCGTCGGCAAACTGGTGGCCTATGAGCCGGTTTCGAATGCCGCCGCGGCGGGCAAAGGACCGGAATTGGCATGGGTATCGCTGCCGGGGCAGCCCAGGCTTGTCACAAAGGCGAAGTCGCAGCGCGCCGTGCCGATGCTGCTGAAAGCGATCGTGGTTGGCGGTGCGCCGGAGGTCGTCTTCTCGGGATTCGACCGCGTCTCCGCGGAATTGCGCAAGATCAGCCGCGGACAGGCGCGGGTCGAAATCGCCTGGTACATGATTGAAAACACCGGCGCCGCGCGTTTTGTCGCGCAGTACAATTCGTTCGAGGAGTTGATCAAGGCGGCGACCGAACGCGTGGGAGACGGCCGGCCGGCGGCACTCAACGAGGGGCAGATCGAGACCCTGCTTGAAGGTCTCAAGCGCATCCTGACGTCGCAGCCGGCGCCGGTCGACAAAATCTACTGGCTGAAGGGCGCCTATTCACTGCCGAGCAGCTTCCCCGCGCGTTTCGAGCGGCTTCTCGGCGCGGTCGCCGAAAGCAAGGCCGTCGCGCGCGCACCGACCGGGACCATGGGAAAATGGCTGGCCGTCATCACCGCCCGCATGCCCGGCTTCAGCGTTGCCTACCTCAAGGAACCGATCTACTCGATGCAGATCGGTGACGTGATCGAGGAGGTTGATACCCGGTCGGAGACCCGGCGCTTCATCGACGATCCCAATATGGCGGCGGTACGCCTGCGCGCGGCCGGCGCAATGCGATTGGCGGCGCAGCCCGCGCCTGCGGCCGGCCCCGACACTCCGAACCTGGCCGGCACGCTGGTTCACCCGGCAAAAGATCTCTTCGACCAGCGTGGCTATCTGCTTTCGCCGGAAGCGGCCGCAACGCTGCACCGGGGGCTGCGGGCCGTCCTGCAAATGTGGGCAGCGGCCGACGGGGCAGCCTTGGTGAAGGACGACGCCGTGAAGGAGGTCGCTGCACGCATGAAAAAGAGCGCCCCGAGCCTGAGCGACGTGTTGCAAGATTTGCCGGGGGGCGTGAGCCTCAGGTTGCCCCGCGGACTGCCGGACTGGATCCGCAAACCGCTCAAGGACCTGAACGGCGCCGAAAGCCAGGCGGCCCATTCTTTCGTGGTCCGATACGCGGCGGGGGTGGAAAAGCTTAATCAGAACGGCGTCAAATTAGCTGAAGCCGTTCACGATCATGCATGCGCGCTGACCTTTGTTCCGGAGGAATCTTTTGGATTTCCGAAACTGTGACAGGCACAACGAATTCCGGCAGAGAAATCGAAAGCCGGTGCGCGATCTGCCGGAGGGGAATCACTTTGACGCAAGGTCGCGAAGATCGAAGAATCCAGGCCATGATCCGTTCAATCGGAACGGATGCGAGTCCAGAATAATTTCGTGGAGCGAATAGCCAATGTTCAAATCGACCAAGCCACGCGGGCGCGGCATTTGCGTTCGGTGTATCGCCGGCCTCTGTGCCGCGGTTGCGGTCCTGCTGCTGGGTCTTGTTCCGTCGGCCGCCCAGCAGGCCGTTGCCCATGCCTTCGCCAAAGCCAGCCCGCTCTCTGTTTTCGACGATGCCGGACTCACCAAGGGCCGCAGCGAGGCGTTTGATTTTGGCGTCGCTTACGAGGTTGTCGAGCAAAGCCCGGAATATGCCAGGCTCAAGCTCAAGAGCGGAAAGCTCGCCTACGTACGGCTGGCCCACGTCACGGTCGTGAATGTGCCGAGCTGGATCAATAGTTCGGATAACTTCAAGCGCAGCGAAAGGGCGCGCATCCGGTTCTGGGAAAGCTCGACGAAACTCAACGACTTTCTGTCCGGCATCAATACCGCCGGGGCGCGATGGGACTTCGAGGAGTATTTCGAAACCGCCCCCAATTTTTCGCTGCGGCTGCCCGTGGTCGGCCTCGATACGCTTGATCTGCTCGGCGGCGACCGCCAGGTACGCATCGCTTCGGTGATGCTGCCGATCTCCAAGCAGATGCATGACACTTTTGAGAACGCCAAGACCGGCGGCGACCGCAAGCTTGATCTGTATTTTGTTCTCGACATCAGCAACAGTGCGAAAGGGTTCCTCGACGCCGCGCTGTCGGATTTTGCGAAGATGGCGGCGCGCAACGACGCGCTCAAGGAGCGAATCCGATCTGTTGCGCTCGCTTATTTTGCGAGCGGCTACGCGCAGAAGACGTCGGCGGTGGGTGACGTTGCGTTAAAGGATCTGCAGACGGCCAACTGGCGGGCGCTTGGCGCCGAAAAAGCGGAGCGGGGCGATCGCGAACCGCTGCTGGACGGGATCGCTTCGGCCATGCGAAAGGCCAAACGCGACGGCGGTGCCATTCCGACGCTGGTGGTGCTGTCGGGCGCGGAGGTCGACAGTTCGGGTCACGTCGCGGCGCTGGGCAAGTCCGTATCGGCCGACAATCTCGATCTCAATGTGCCGGAAAATTCCGTTGGCGTCTTTGCGCAGGTGACGCCCGAACCCGGCGACGCCCTGCGCACGGTGAGTCAGAAGCTACGCAACGTGGCGAGCGCGCGCTATATCGAGTATTCCGAGACGCTCGGCGCGGACCTCGTGCAGGAGCTCGTGCGCGCGGCCGAAGGCCGTCGCGATGCCGACCTTGATCCGAAGCAGTTTGCCGCCGTGGCGACGGCGGCGCACCAGCAGAAAATGCTCGCCATCCTGCCGCGGGTGTTGCGCCAGACATCGACCTTGCCGTCGCGACAGAATTACGCGCTGAACGCGGACTGGTACACGGTGCGCCTGTGGGTGACGCTCGACAACCTGATCATGAGTGAAATCAAGAGATAGGAATTGGGGGGCGATGTGGTTGCGGCGGCAACCTTGCGAAGCGATCGGCTTCGGTATTCGCCGGTGTCTGGTTGTGATTTGATTTTTCAGGTGTCGGGTGGTAAATTTATTCTTTGAAAAATTTTATAATACGCCCAGGTCATCAAATGCGAACCTGCAGAAGCGGAAGGCGGGCACGCCATCGCGGCGCGGGGTTAGATTGCGACCGCGGAGTAACCCTCACTGTTCTGTCGGCGGCTTTGATCGCGGCCTTGCTTAATTCGTTGCCAGCGCACGCGTCGGATAAATGTGACGAGGTCGGCAAGGAGCTTGCTGTTAGATGCATAAAGGCCAGCGTCAAGGAAGGTGATACCGAAGCCGCGATTAAAGCGGCGCAGGACATGTGCATCGCCGCGGGCAATAAGGCGAAGAACGACTGCGAGCGGAGCGCCAAGCTAAGACACATTTCGAGCGTCAGAGGTGATTGCGATCGCAGTAAGTCCGCCCCCTGTTATACGGTCATGAAAGATTTGGCGTATTGCAAAATATGGACGCGCGATGGTCCGCGAGGGGACGGGCGCTATCCCGGTGCCGCCGGTGTTCCTGCATGGGGCTACGAGGAATATGCAAGCATCGATAAGTGCCCCCCGTATCTTATTTGCGATTATTATCGGACGAACAAGATTGCGCTGCCGGCCGCGCCGCATCCGCATGCGCGCGTTTGCGATCCTCCGAAGGAGCCGGACGACAAGAAGGCTGAGAGTGCGGCGGCAGCGCCCAAGCCGGCGTCGGTCGCAGCGCCTGCTCCGGCGCCGACATATCCGCCAAGCTATGGGCCAGCCACGCGGACTTTGGAAGACCTGTTCGACATAGCACCGGGCGGTGGATTACGCGAACGCCCGGCGTCGCCACCCTCACCTCCACCGGCCCCAGCGCCTGGAGCCGGGCGAAGCCCAGCGCCCATGCCACACGGCGTCGGGCGCGACCGTCCCGAATCCTCGATTAGCGGAATCGAGGAAGACCGGCGCCGTCGTGCGGCGTGGAGA
>WBUW01000061.1 GCA_008933495.1 Pseudorhodoplanes sp. | reverse complement strand
CCGTTGCGGGACCGGCGGCTCGGCGGCTTTCATCTTGGGGCCCTGGGCCGGGGCCGTCATGGCGGGCGCGGGTGCGGTCTCGCCCTGAGCCATCACGGATTCACCGCCGGGCGCCGGGGCGGCGGTGCGGCCTCGAGCTCGGCGAATACCGGGCTTGGGTTAAAACGCGGGGCCGGGGTCGCCGCACCCGCTTCGCCGTCGGCGCGTACGTCGTCGGGCGGAACAAGCTTCACCGGTACGGTCTGCGGCTTATAGCCCTTGAGCGAATAGGTCGCGACGAGATCGGCCGCCGGCACGGCGAGTGCGCACGGCGTCTTGCAGGTCTGGCCGCCCGAAGTCTTCACTTCGGCTCCGGCCGGCTCGGACTCGAATTGCAGCGTGAGCGTAGGGGTCGCCGATTTCAACGCATCCGACCCGGAGGCGCATCCGGCGACCGCAAGACCGCAGGCCAAGATGGCAACAATCCGTCCCATATCACTTCCTATCGGCTCGTATCGCCGGGCAGGGACCGCCCGGCACGCAAGCGCAGCCGAAAACATACGTGCCTGCACGTACGCACGCAACTTAATGAAATAATAAGGTTAACGCGGCTTTTTTCGGGCCTACAGACGGTAGGCGCAGCGGAATGCGCCCCAATGCTGTCCTAGCACCCGGATCGGGACGGCGATTTCGCGCATGATGATCGTGACGCCGCCGCCCATGTCGCGCGGATAGTTCTGGATCAGATAGGGCCGCACGTTGCGGGCCGAACAGAGACCGGTGCGGTCGTCGAAAATGCGGCGGTTGCGGCAATTGGCGGTATTCCAGGTCACGTCGCCCGGCCGTTGCGGATGCGAATAGATCTTGTTGTGGACGGGCAGGTAGCCGTTGCGGTCCACCGCCACGCAGAAAAACATCTGCTTGTCCGACGCCAGCAGCGGTTCCTGAATCTGTGGCAAGATGCGCTCGAGCGCGTCGAGGAACCGGGTCCGGAATTGCTGCGGATTGGTATCCTCGATCGGCACGTACTGATTGTCGAACAGTTCCTCGCGGTTCAGGAGCCGATCCGAAACGGCTTTCTCCATCGCCTCGGCGATGCGGGCAGCCGCCTGCATGGCGTGATCGATATATTCGCGGTTCTCCTCGCGGATCGATTGCAGCCTGGTGCGGAGCGCCGCGTGAACATCGGGCGCCATCTCGATTCCCTTAAGATGCAGGCCGAGATGCGAGCGGCCGACCAGTCGAACGCGGCTAGGTCCGATTGACTCGATCTCCGCGGCCAAGTCGGTGCCGACAGCAACCTGATCGGTGCCATTTGCGCGCACCAGAAGGCCGCCCTCGGACAGGTCCATGGTCTGCCCGGTAATCACGGTTGCGCCGTGTCGCAGCGTGACCTTGAGGTCGCACGGCAAACGGTCGTGCCGACGGCGATCGCCGAATTCGGTCTGCCGCAGCAGCATGACGAAGCGGGTCCGCAGCTTCTCGGCGGTGTCGGCGGCTTCCTTGCCGGAGCGGTCGACCGCTTCGCTGTGGCTCGTTGCGGCGACCGCCGTCGCCGCAATGTCCTTGGCGCCGTCGGCGACGCTGGCGATGAATTGCGAGGTTTCGCCGGCGGTGTGCGCCAGTTCGTTGGTGGTGGATTGCTGCTGGTCGACCGAGGCGGCAACGGCGGAGAAAACCGGCCGGATCGCGTCGATCGCCGTGGCAACATTGGCCAGCGCATCGATCGACTGGGCGGCATTGTGCTGCAGCAGCTCGATCTTGCGGGTGATTTCGTCGGTGGCCTTCTGGGTCTGGCCGGAGAGCGCCTTGACCTCGTTGGCGACCACGGCAAAGCCGCGCCCGGCTTCGCCCGCGCGCGCGGCCTCGATCGTGGCATTGAGCGCCAGCAGGTTGGTCTGTTTGGCAATGGATGCGATCAGGTTGATGACCTGGCCGATTTCGCCTGATGACGATTTCAGTCCGTCGATGGACAGGCTTGCCGCCTTGGCCGCCTCGGTGGCGCCATTGGTCAGGTCGCCGGCTTCGCGCACCTGCCGCAGAATCTCGTTGGCCGAGTTGGCAAACTCTTCCGTCGCCGTGGCCAGTTGCGCCGCGTCTTCCTTGACGTCGATGGTCTTGGTTGCGAGCGCTTCGCTGTGTTCGCGGATTGCAACGAGGGCTGATGCCGACGACCGGATTCCGTTGCGGACCGCATCGGAGGTGCGGTGCACGTCGCGGATCATCGCCGACAGGTCCGCTTCCAGCAGGTCGATTGTCTCGCCGATCGCCTTGATGCGGCTGCTGTAATCGTCGGCGGCGGGGGAGAGATCGGAAGTGGTCGGGGCGACTGGCGTGCGGTCCGTGAAAGCGTCCACGGTGCTGGCACTGCCACCCGAACGGTCAAGAAGTCCGAGGCGCATGGCGTTTCTGCAATAGGTTAAGAGGAGGTCCGCTATTTGGACCCGTTATGGTTAAACTCCTGTTAACGACCCGGCCAAATCTGCGTCAGTTGATACGTTCGCGGCTAATTCTTTTCACGGCATCGTACAGCGCGCTGAAATGGCTGATCACAAGGTCGGGCCCGAGGTTGGCGACCGGAATTTCGGTATAGCCGAAATCGACTGCGATCACCGGAATGCCGGCGGCTCGCGCCGCGCGGATGTCGGTATCGGAATCACCGATCATGACGGCGCGGCCGGCGGTCGTTCCAGCCGCGGCGATGGTCGCGTGCAAGACTGCGGGATCCGGCTTTTTGACCCCGAACGTGTCCTGGCCGCAGATGACGGCAAAACGTTCGCTCAGGCCGAGCATGTCCAGAAGGCGCCGCGACAGCCATTCGAGCTTGTTGGTACAGATCGCCAGGCGAAATCCGTCGTGCTCCAGCCGGTCGAGCGCCTCCGTCAGTCCGGGGAACGGGCGCGAGCGGTCCGCAATATGGGCCGCATAGCGGTGCATGAAGGCATCGAACATGCGTTCGCGCAGCGCCTCGGAAACGTCGGCGCGTTGCAGTTCAAGGGCGCGCGCAATCATGGCGCGGGCGCCGCCGCCAATCATGCTGCGGGCGTCCTCGAGGGCGACCGGCGCAAAGTCTTCCGCCGCCAGGACGATGTTGAGGGTCTCGACAAGGTCCGGCGCGGTGTCGATCAGCGTACCGTCGAGATCGAATATTGCGAGCGGGAAGGGCATGGCTCTGGCTAGCCAAGCCGGCGCATGTGGGCAAGTACCGAATCCGGGCGCGGGTGCCGGGCCCGCCGTGGGGGCAGGCTTGCGGATGAGCCTGCCAAGGCGCCGGCCGCAGCCGGGCGGGGATCGTCAGGGCTTGCATTGCCGGGCTGTTCCCGGGCACAAGGGCGCCAGATCGGCGCCGTTTCGAAAGCCAGCACCCCGGACACCATGGATTCCGAGACCCTGAAACGTCAGGCGGCCGCGCGCGCGCTCGATTGGGTGCATTCGGGCATGCGGCTCGGGCTGGGGACCGGATCGACCGCCCGTCATTTCGTCGAACTTCTTGGCGAAAAGGCGACGGCGGGGCTGGACGTCGTCTGCGTGCCTACCTCGGAGACGACCCGGATCCAGGCCGAACAATGCGGCCTCAGGCTCACGACGTTGGATGAAATCGCGGCGCTCGATCTGACCGTGGACGGAGCGGACGAAATCGACCCCGACTTGAACCTGATCAAGGGCGGAGGCGGGGCGCTGCTGCGCGAAAAGATCGTGGCCGCGGCCTCCGAACGCATGATCGTGATCGCCGACGAGTCGAAATGGGTTCCGCATCTGGGCCGTTTCCCCCTGCCGATCGAAATTATGCCGTTTGGTCTGGCGGCGACCCGCCTTGGCGTGGCAAAAGCGGCCGGCCTTTCGGCCGATTCGCCCGAATTGGTCCTGCGCAAGGGCAAGGATGGCCATGCTTTCGTCACGGATGGAGGTCACTTCATCCTCGATGCCGCCCTCCGGCGCATCGACGATCCGCCACAGCTTGCGGGCCGGCTCGCGTCCATTCCGGGCGTGGTCGAGCACGGTTTGTTCATCGGGCTTGCAAATGCCGTCATCCTTGCTGGTCCGCAGGGCGTGCGGGTGGTCGAGCGGCGCTGACGCGTACGGTTTTACAGGGAGCTTTGTCATGAAATTGTGTTGTAAATTCCGGGCCGCGAGCTTCGCAATTGCGGCGATGATCGGCGTCGCATTCGTGGCGCCTGCGTCCGCGCAGCAGCCCTCGGCCGCCGCCGTCGCAACGGCAAAGGAAATTCTCGTCGTCAAGGGCTCGCTCACGATGTTCGAGCCGATCGTGCCCGGCGTGGTCGAGCAGGTGAAGAATGTCCTGCTGCAGCAGAGCCCGAACCTGCAGAAGGAACTCAACGATACCGCCACGGCGCTGCGTACCCAGCTTGCGCCGAAATTCGAGGAACTGCGCGAGGACACCGCGCGGCTTTATGCATCGCGCTTCACCGAGCAGGAGCTCAAGGACCTGCTCGCCTTCTTCAAGGCGCCGCTCGGAAAGAAGCTGCTGATCGAGGAAGCCAATTTCGTGGAACAGGCTCTCACCCGCGCCCAGGACTGGAGCAACCGTCTGGCCGAAGAGGTGATGGCGAAGTTCCGCAACGAGATGAAGAAGAAGGGTCACAATCTGTGACCCTGGCGGCGCCGTTATCGCGCCGGGCGTGAGATGGCCGCGCGCGAGGTTGATCTGTTCGTGATTGGTGCCGGCTCCGGCGGCGTGCGCGCCGCACGGATCGCCAGTGGCTACGGCGCCAGCGTCATAATCGCCGAGGAGTATCGGGTCGGCGGGACCTGCGTGATCCGCGGTTGCGTGCCCAAGAAGCTGCTCGTCTATGCATCCCGTTTCGCCGGCGAATTCGAGGACGCGGCCGGCTATGGCTGGACGCTGCCCGAGCCGCACTTCGACTGGGCAACGCTGATCGACAACAAGAATCGCGAGACCGCCCGGCTGGAAGCGGCCTATGTCGCCAATCTCGAGCGCGCCAAGGTTGAAATCGTCCGCAGCCGCGCGGTGCTCGAAGGCCCGCACGAGGTGCGCCTCGTCGCGACCGGGGAGATCGTGCGCGCGCGGCATATCCTGATTGCGACCGGGGCCTGGCCGTCGCTCGGCGCCGATATCGCCGGACGCGAGCATGTCATCACCTCGAACGAAACGCTCGACCTGCCGGAATTGCCCAAACGCATCCTGATCCAGGGCGGCGGCTATATCGCCGTCGAGTTTGCCGGCATCTTCAACGGGCTCGGGTCCGAGGTGACGCTCGTTTACCGCGGCGAAAATATTCTGCGCGGCTTTGACGACGACGTGCGCGAGCATCTGCGCGCCGAAATGACCACGCGCGGGATCAAAATTCTCACCCGCCGGATCGTGGAGGCGATCGAAAAGACCGACCACGGGCTGTGCGCTCAATTCTCCGACCATGAATCGGCGACCTACGACCAGATCCTGTTCGCGACCGGCCGGCGTCCCAACGTGGCGGGGCTGGGGCTCGACAAAGCCGGCGTGCGGCTCGATGAGCGCGGGGCGATTGTCGTCAACGCCTATTCGCGGACTTCGGCGCCGCATATCTACGCGGTCGGCGACGTGACCGACCGCGTGGCGCTGACCCCGGTTGCGATCCGCGAGGGCCATGCCTTCGCGGACACGGTTTTCGGCGGCAGGAAGATCGCGGTCGATCACAGCGATATCCCGAGCGCGGTCTTTTCCGAGCCGGAGGTCGGGGTCATCGGTCTGACCGAGAGCCAGGCCAGGGAGCGTTACGCGCGGGTGGACATTTACAAGACCACGTTCCGTCCGATGAAGGCGACGGTGGCCGCGCGCGACACGCGCTCCTTCTTCAAGCTCGTCGTCGACGCGGACAGCGACCGCGTGGTCGGCTGCCATATCGTCGGGCCGGAGGCCGGCGAGATGATCCAGTTGGTCGGCATTGCCGTGAAAATGAAGGCGACCAAGGCCGATTTCGACGCCGTCATGGCCGTCCACCCGACCGCCGCCGAGGAACTCGTCACCTTGCGCGAGAAGGCGGCGAGCTATACCCGCGAAGCGGCGGAATAGCCGGTTCGGCGCGGTTTTCGCCGTCCTTGCGTGCCGGTGGCCATCGCCGGCAAGGCCCGCTATAACCCGCCCATTCCGCGCGGTCCCCGGGGCCGCGCCCGGTGCTGCAAGGAGAGTGTTGTGCCCGAGCGTTGGACACCCGAGAGCTGGCGGGGAAAACCGGTGGTCCAGGTTCCCGAATATCCGGACAAGGCCGCGCTGGCCACGGTCGAGAAGCAATTGTCCACCTTTCCGCCGCTGGTCTTTGCCGGCGAGGCGCGCAACCTGAAAAAGGCGCTGGCGCGCGTGGCGGCCGGCGAGGCGTTCTTGCTGCAGGGCGGCGACTGCGCGGAAAGCTTCGCCGAGCACGGGCCCAACAATATTCGCGACTTCTTCCGGGTCTTCCTGCAGATGGCGGTCGTGCTCACCTTTGCCGGCGGTTCGCCGGTGGTGAAGGTGGGACGCATTGCCGGCCAGTTCGCCAAGCCGCGTTCCTCGCCGACCGAAAAGCGTGATGGCGTCGAGCTGCCGAGCTATCGCGGCGACATCGTTAACGGCATCGATTTCACGGCCGAGGCGCGCACACCCGAACCGCGCCGCATGATCGAGGCCTACCGGCAGGCGGCCGCGACGCTCAACCTGCTGCGCGCCTTCGCGCATGGCGGCTACGCCAACCTGGCGAGCGTGCATCAATGGATGCTCGGCTTCGTGAAGGATTCGCCGCAGTCGCGCCGCTACATGGAACTGGCCGACCGCATTTCGGAGACGCTCGTTTTCATGCGCGCCTGCGGTCTCGACCTCGAAAGCCACCCCGAGCTGCGCTCGACCGATATCTATACGAGCCATGAAGCGCTGCTGCTCGGCTTCGAAGAGGCCATGACGCGCATCGATTCCACATCCGGCGACTGGTACGCGACCTCCGGCCACATGGTCTGGATCGGCGATCGCACCCGCCAGCCCGACCATGCCCATGTCGAATATTGCCGCGGCATCAAAAATCCGATCGGCCTCAAATGCGGCCCCTCGCTCAAGGCCGACGAGCTGATCAGGCTGATCGACATTCTCAACCCCGATAACGATTCCGGCCGGTTGACCCTGATCGGGCGGTTCGGCAACGACAGGGTCGGCGAGCATCTCCCGGCGCTGGTGCGCGCCGTCAAGCGTGAGGGCCGCACGGTCGTCTGGTCGTGCGACCCGATGCACGGCAACACCATTACGTCGGCGAGCGGCTTCAAGACGCGGCCGTTCGACCGCATCCTGGCGGAGGTGAAGGATTTCTTCGCCGTCCACGCCGCCGAGGGCACCTATGCGGGCGGCGTGCATCTGGAAATGACCGGACAGAACGTCACCGAGTGCACCGGCGGCGCCCGCGCCATCACCGATGCCGATCTCAATGATCGCTACCACACCTTCTGCGATCCACGCCTGAACGCCGAACAATCGATCGATCTGGCGTTCCTGCTCGCGGAGCTTCTCAAGAAGGAACGGGCGGCGAAGGCGAAGCCGCTTCCCGCCGCCGCCGGCCTCTGACCGGCCGGTTCACGCCGTTACGTCGCGTTAACGCCGTGCGCTCACGGGACGTTAACGCTACGCCCGGTCACCGCCCGGGCGATCTTTCCGGCGGCAAGGAATTGAAAACAATTTGAATCAAATTGGACGCGCGTAACGGCGCGCGTGTTCCGATTTCCTGCTGGGCCTGAAGCAACGCCCGCGCGCCAACGATGAGCTGGGGAGGCGATCGTGGCGCCGACAGGACATGTCGCGGCCGGATTTCTTGCGGGCTTGCTGGTCCTGGCCGGCATGCAGGATGCGCGCGCAGCCGATCCGCAATGGCCGGACTTCTCGCGTCCCGCGCCGCCGGTCCGCCACTTTGCGCCGCGTCCGCCCGTTCCCGTGATCGAAGGCGAATTCGGCGCCCGTTACTGGTTCAGCGTCGGCAAGACCGCCAAGGACCTCTACAACATCGCCGGTACCGCGCTCGTCTCGCGCCTGACCTATGACGGGCTGCACGGACACACCTTTGAGGGATTCGGCCGCGCCGACCACACCAGCGGGCTGTACCTGAAGGGCTATCTCGGCGGCGGCATCGTTCCGCGCGGGGAACTCAATGACGAGGATTTCCCTCCCACGATCACGCCCTATTCGAGCACCCTGAGCGATCAGCGGCGCGGCCAGATGCTGTATGGCAGCATTGATGCCGGCTTCAACCTGATCCGGCATCCGAGTTTCCGCCTCGGGGCGTTCGCCGGCTATCATTATTTCGAGGAGCAGGTGAACGCCTATGGCTGCGTCCAGGTCGCCACGAACGGCAGCGTCTGCGCCGGCGGCGTTGCGGACACGATCCGCGTCATCACGCAGGACAACATTTTCCACTCGCTGCGCATCGGTGCCGACGCCGACATCAAGCTGTCCGACCGGCTGCTGCTGCGCCTGGATGGCGCCTATCTGCCGGTCGTGAGCCTCGATGGTGCCGACAGCCATTGGCTGCGGATCGGAACCGCGACCGGCGATTTCCGGGGCGCCATTCCCGAGGACGGGAAGGGGCATGGCTTCCAGCTCGAAGCCGCGCTGTCATACGCGGTGAGCCACGACGTGAAAGTCGCCGTCGGCGGCCGCTACTGGCGGATGGAAACCGGAGGGCTGACGCATTTCGAGGGCAATGTCGTGAATACGAACTCCGCCGCCCAACCGGTCGACTGGACGACCGAAGTCTATGGCGTGTTCGTTCAGGGCACTTTCAGGTTCGGCCCCTATCGCACCGGGCGCGGCTCCTGACCGGCTCGAACGACGATCGCAAGTCAATTGCGGTCCGGGTCTGTGCGCGCTAGATCACCTCGCATGACCGCTGTCCCCGCCGATCGCCTGGCCATCGCGATTGCCCAGCTCAATCCGGTCGTCGGCGACGTCGCCGGCAATGCCGAGAAGGTGCGCCGGGCGCGGGCGGAAGCCGGCCGGCAGGGCGCCGATCTCGTGCTGTTCCCGGAACTGTTCATCGCCGGTTATCCGCCCGAGGACCTCGTGCTCAAGCCGGCATTCCAGGCCGCATGCCGGCAGGCGGTCGAGGCGCTGGCGCGCGAGACGGCGGACGGCGGTGCCGCCGTCATCGTCGGAACGCCGTGGCTCGATCGCGGCAGGCTCTATAACGCGGCGGCGCTGCTCGACGGCGGCCGGATCGCTGCGCTGCGCTACAAGGTGGATCTGCCGAACTACGGCGTCTTTGACGAAAAGCGCGTCTTTGCGGCGGGGCCGTTGCCCGGCCCGGTCAGTTTCCGCGGCGTGCGGATCGGCATTCCGATCTGCGAGGATATCTGGGGTCCCGAGCCGGTCGAATGCATCGTGGAGACCGGCGGCGAAATCCTGCTGGTTCCCAACGGCTCGCCGTACCGCCGCACGGCCGTGGATGAAAGGCTCAATGCCGCCGTCGCGCGCGTGAAGGAAAGCGGCCTGCCGCTCCTTTACGGCAATCAGGTCGGCGGTCAGGACGAGCTTGTTTTCGACGGCGGTTCGTTTGCGCTCAACGCGGATGCGTCGCTCGCCGTGCAGTTTCCCTCGTTCACGGAGCATCTGGCGCTCACGCACTGGGAGCGCGCGCCGGCCGGCTGGCGCTGCACGGGCGGGCCCATGACCAGCCTGTACGAGGGCGACCGCGCGACGTATGCGGCCTGCGTCTTCGGGCTGCGCGACTATGTGGCCAAGAACGGATTCTCCGGCATCGTGCTTGGATTGTCGGGCGGCGTCGATTCCGCGTTGTGTGCGGCGATGGCGGTCGATGCGCTGGGCGCGGATCGCGTGCGCTGCATCATGCTGCCCTACAAATTCACCTCGCAGGAGTCGCGCGACGACGCCGCCACGGTCGCGCGTGCGCTTGGCGTGCATTACGACATATTGCCGATCGCCGAAGCGATCGAGGGATTCGAGAAAACGCTGGCGCCGCTCTTTGCCGGCCTGCCGCGCGACGTCACCGAGGAGAACCTGCAGGCGCGGGCGCGCGGCACGATCGTCATGGCGATTTCCAACAAGTTCGGACTGATGGTCGTGACCACCGGCAACAAGTCCGAAATGTCGGTCGGCTATGCCACGCTCTACGGCGACATGAATGGCGGCTTCAATCCCGTAAAGGACCTGTACAAGACGCAGGTCTATCGTCTTGGGCGGCTGCGCAACGCCTGGAAGCCCGAATTTGCGCTCGGGCCGGACGGTCCGGTTATCCCGGAAGATATCTTCACGCGCCCGCCGACGGCGGAGCTGCGCGAAGACCAGACCGATCAGGACACGCTGCCGCCCTACGAGGTGCTCGACGCCATTCTCGAACGGCTGGTGGAAGGCGAAGAGCCGGTCGCCAAGATCGTCGAAGCCGGATTCGACCGCGAGACGGTCATGAAAATCCAGCGCATGCTCAACATCGCCGAATAC
>WBUW01000060.1 GCA_008933495.1 Pseudorhodoplanes sp. | reverse complement strand
GTCAGCCAGTCGCTCTTCAGCGCGCCGATGACGGCCTGCACGTCGTCGTCCTCGATGGTCTGACGCCCGTAAGGCAGGAACGGCTTGCTCATCGGACTGCTCAGCAGGCCTTCAGCATCGCCGTCATGCCGGCGCCGTTCAGCCATTCCGGATTGGTGTGGCTGGCATAGATGAATTCCTCGTCGACCCGGCGCGCGCCCAATTCCTCATATTGGCCGTTCTGCCAGAACGCGAGCGCGGGCTCGATCACGTAACGGTCCGGGTATTCCACCGTGCTGCGCGCGTTGTCGCCGGAAATCAGCACCTCGTGCAATTTCTCGCCGGGGCGAATGCCGACCACCTTGTGCGGGATGCCGGGCGCGACATGCGCGGCCAGATCGACGATCTTCACGCTCGGGATTTTCGGCACGAAAATCTCGCCGCCCTTCATCATGCCGAGGCTGGAAATGACGAAATCGACGCCCTGGCGCAGCGTGATGAAGAACCGCGTCATGCGCGGATCGGTGATCGGGATTTCGCGCGCGCCCCGATTGACCAGGTCGCGGAAGAACGGCAATACGCTGCCGCGGCTGCCGAGCACGTTGCCGTAACGTACGACCGAGAACCGGGTCGGCCGGTCGCCGACGAGGTTATTGGCGGCGACGAAGATCTTGTCGGCGGCGAGCTTGCTGGCGCCGTAGAGATTGACCGGCGATTCCGCCTTGTCGGTCGACAGCGCAATCACCTTCCTGATGCCCTGGTCGAGCGCGGCGCGCACGATATTCTCGGCGCCATAGACGTTGGTCTTGATGCATTCGAACGGATTGTACTCCGCCGCCGGCACGTGCTTCATCGCCGCCGCATGCACGACGACATCGACGTCGCGCACCGCAAGCTCAAGCCGCTCGCGGTCGCGCACGTCGCCGATGAAGAAGCGGATCGGCAGCGGGCCGGGAAACCGCGACCGCAGCTCCAGCTCCATCTCGTATTGCTTGGCCTCGTCGCGGCTGAACACGATGATCTTGCCAGGCCGGCAACGCTCCAGCAGGCTGTGGATGAAGGCCTTGCCGAACGAGCCGGTGCCGCCCGTGATCAGCACGCTCTGGCCATTCAGATCGACCTTTTCCGGATGAAAGCTTCTCAATTCCATGTGTCCTCGCAGCGCGCTTCAGCGGCGCAGTTGCAGTCCCTGATCGGTTTCCTGATAGCGCTCGTCGGTCTCCGGACAGCGCAACTCGGCGTCGAGCGGAATTCCCGAACGCGACACCCAGCCCGCCTGCCGCGCCGGATTGCCGTAAACCAGCGCGAACGGTTTCACGTCACGCGTGACCACGGCGCCGGCGCCGATCATCGCGAATTCACCCACGCTGACCCCGCACAGGATGGTCGCATTGGCGCCGATGCTGGCGCCGCGGCCGACGCGGGTCGGGATGAAGGCATGCTTGCGCGAGATGAAGGCGCGCGGGGCGAGCACGTTGGTGAACACCGCGTTCGGCCCGACGAAAACGTCGTCTTCCAGATCGACGCCCGAATAGAGCGCGACATTGTCCTTGACGGTCACGCGGTTGCCGATCCGGGCGCCGCCTTCGACGAACACGTTGTGCGCGAGCTTGCATTGCTCGCCGATGCGCGCGCCGGCCAGCACGATGCATTGCTGCCAGAACACCGTGCCGTCGCCAACCGCCGCGCCGGCATCGATCTCGGCGGTGGGATGCGCGCGGTAGTTCACGGACGCGCGGCTCCGACGGCATCGAGGAGCGCGCGCGCCACGCGCTCGGCCTGCCGGCGCGTCAATTCCGGATAGATCGGAAGCGACAGGATGCGATCCGCCGCCTTCCGGGTAAGCGGCAGATCCTCCGGCGCGTAGCCGAGATGGGACAGCGCGGGCTGCATGTGCAGCGGCACCGGATAGTGGATGCCGGCGCCGATGCCGTTGCGGTTCAATTCCTGCAGCACGGCGTCGCGATGCGCGACCTCGACTACATAGAGATGAAAGACGTGCTCGGCGCGCGGATCGACATGCGGCCGGCGCACGCGGTTATCGCCGGCCAGAAGCTCATCATACCACGCGGCAACTTGCCGCCGCGCCTTCGTCCAGGCATCGATGTGGCGCAGCTTGACCGCGAGTACGGCGGCCTGCAGCCCGTCAAGCCGCGAATTCACGCCCTCAAACTGATGCAGGTATTTCTCCATGCGCCCGTGATTGGCGCGCATCTCGATCCGCCGGATCAGTGCCGCATCGCGGCTGAACACCGCTCCGCCATCGCCCCAGCAGCCGAGATTCTTTCCCGGATAGAAGCTGAAAGTCGCGGCATGGCCGAGCATGCCGGGCCCGGCTCCGTCGAACCGCGCGCCATGCGCCTGCGCCGCATCCTCGACCACGACCAGCTTGTGGCGATCCGCGATCGCGCGCAGCCGGCGCATGTCGAGCATCTGCCCGTAGAGATGCACCGGCACGATCGCCTTCGTGTTCGGGCCGATCGCCGCCTCCACCCGATCGAGGTCCATCAGGTAGGTGTGCGGATCGATATCGACGAAAAGCGGCCGGTAGCCGGCCTGCGCGATGGCTTCCGTGGTTGCGATGAAGGTGTGGCTGGTGGTGACGATCTCGCCGGAGCCATCTCCCTGACGGAGCAATTCCACCAGCGCGAGCGTGATCGCATCGGTGCCGTTGCCGACCAGCGCCACGTCGCCGCCGCCGCACCAGGCGGCGAAGCTCTTGCGAAACGCCTCATGGTCCGGCCCGCCGACGAAGCTCGAGCGCGCGAGGCAGCCCTGCACAGCCGCATCGAACTCGTCCTGGTGCGCTTCGTATTGCGCACGCAGATCGACCAGCGGCACCCTGTCCGGTTGCATGCGGGCGTCCATGGTCCTGGTTTCCTGCAGCGCAGCGATCACGGCCGGCGCAAGCCGAGCGGCGCTTTCTGCGCACGGAAGCGCAACGCGACCTCGCGATTGCCGACGATCGATTCGTAGATCGCGATGATCAACTCGAGCGATTTGCGTCCCTCCAGCCCATCGACCAGCGAAGGCGCGTCGTTGCGGATGGCGTCGACGACATTCTCCAGGTAGCGCACGTGGCTGAAGCCATACACGTTGGGCGGATTCTCCGAATAGCGCTCCATGATTTCCTTGTCGTCGGGATGCGGCTCGGCGAAGGCCCAGGTCTTGATCGAATTGACGGCAAAGCCGCCGATCTCGACGGTGCCCTTTTCGCCCAGGATCGAGATCGAGCCCTCCAGGTCGCGCGGGCGCGTCGCAGTCGTCGCCTCGATCACGCCGAGCGTGCCGTTGCGGAAACTGACGATAGCGACGCCGGTATCCTCGGCCTCGATATCGACCAGCGCGGTGCGCGACTTGGCGACTACCGAAACCGGCTCGCCCAGGCACCATTCGAGCAGATCGATATGATGGCTGGCCTGGTTGGAGAACACGCCGCCGTCATAGGCCCAGGTGCCGCGCCAGTCGTCCTGGTCGTAATAATCCTGCCGGCGGCACCAGCGCACGCGCACGCTTCCCATTACTAGCTTGCCGAAGCGCCCGGCATCGAGCGCGCGCCGCAATTGCTGGACGGCGAGATTGTAGCGGTTCTGCTTGACCACGAAGAGCTTGATGCCGGCGGCGTCGGCCGCGGCGATCATGCGGTCGGCGCCCTCCAGCGTCAGCGCCATCGGCTTCTCGACCACGAGATGCTTGCGGTAGGGCGCGAGCGCGACCGCATGCTCCTCGTGCAATCCGCTCTGCGTCAGGATGCAGACAACGTCGATCTCCTTGTCGTGGTGTTCCAGCATCCGCCGGAAATCGGCGTAATGCGGCACCGCATGGCGTTCGCCGACCGCGCGCGCGCGCTCTTCCTGCACATCACAACACGCCACCAGCCGCGCGCCCGCAAGGCTGCCATTGGCAAAGATCTGCGAATATTTCTCCGCGATGCGGCCGCAGCCGACCAGCGCAAAACCCAATGTGTCTGTCATGCGTTCGCCGTCAGGAATGCGGGCCGGCGGCGAGCCGCATCGGCTCGCTTTCGCCCCGGTTCTCCGCGACGCGGCGAAGCAGCGCGATGTCGGCCTCGATCCGCTCGGACCAGGGTTTCAGCAGACGCCCGGCGCACAGCCGCGCCGCCTTGCGGCAGGCTTCGATGCGTCCCCGGTCGGCGATCAGATCATGAAGTGTCTGCGCCAGCGAGCCGGCGGGATCGCGCCGGTCGTAGCGGATCGCGGCGTCCGAGGGTATGAGCGTGTCGGTCGCGGTGTCCACCGGCAGCGCCGGATCGGACGACGGGATGACCAGACAGGCGCCGGCCGCCAGCGCTTCGAGATTGGCATTCGAGAGATTGCCGTTGAAATTGACCGAGATATAGATGTCGCAACCGGCGAGATGGCGCGCCACCTCGGCATGCGCGACGGCGCCGGTGAACGCGATCGCGGTCTCCTGCCGTGCGCTGCGCACCCGTTCTTCCAGCTCGCGGCGCATGCTGCCGTCGCCGATCACGACGAAGCGGGCCGGCATAGAAGTCTGCCGCAGGCATTGCAGCGCCGCCTCGACGAAGACATCGCAGCCCTTGTAGGGCTCGAGCCGACCAACGAACAGGACGGTGAGCGTTTCGCCCCGCGTTGCATGCGGTTCGGACAGCGGCGCGTCGCAGCCGTTCAGACGCACCATCAGTTCGCTCGCCGGATGGATCAGCCGCGGCAGCACGGCCGCCGGATCGCTGCCGTCCTCGGTGCACACCACCGCGCGGAACGGCGAGCGCAGCGCCCAGCGATGCAGGGCGAAATGGGCACGATGCAGCGTGCGCTGGTGCGGGAAAATTCCCATCAGCCGCAGCACCACCGGCAGCCGCGAAACCCGGGCGAGGATCGCGGCCGGAAACAACATGGCGTAGGTCGCATAAACCACATCGGGTCGCGTTCGCATGGCCTGCAGCAGGACCGATGCAAGATGAGAAACCTCGTTGAACAGGAGGTCGAAGCGCGGCAGCCGGCCGCCGCTCGGCCGCCTCCAGGCCAGCACCGTCATCGCGCCGGCAGCGGCAAGCGTACAATTCACCGTGCGCGCGAATCGCGCATCCGCCTCCTTGCAGGCCAGGATGGTCTCAAGCTTCCAGCCGGGCCGCGCCTGCAATCCCTCGATCAGCTTGTAGAAGGCCGGCACGCCACCCGGATTCCAGCTCCGCCCGGCAACGCTGTCCTTCAGCCCCGAGAACAGACGGCCGAGCACGAGAACGCGCATGGGGGTTGTGAGCTCCGCCTGGCTCATAATCGCGTGCGCCCGTTAGGCCTGCACATGGGCGACCAGCGTATCGGTCCGGTCGAGACGGGCCAGCGCGCTTTCATACGCGGCGGCGAGTTCGGGCGTATCCAGCCAAGCCCACGCGTGATGCCCGCCGGCTTTTTTGCATGCCAACCAGTGAAGGTGGTTGGAGAGCGGATAGCGCTGGATGGCGCTCACCACGACCTCGCGGAAACCGGCCGCCGCGAGCAGGCGCGACAGGCTCTCCCGCGTATGCAGGATCAGGTGCTCGCTCCACAAAGTAAAGGCGCGAAACGCGAAGCAGTCGAGCTCCTCCAGCAGGAAGTCCCGCGCATGCGGAACTTCGACGACCAGGCTGCCGCCGGGACGCAGGCTCTTGCGGATCGCCTTCAGTTCGGCGAGCGGATCCAGAAAATGCTCGACGACGTGAAAAGCCGTCGCAACGTCGCAGCCTGCGTCAGTCAATTCCGAGATACGCGCATGGCAGCGATAGCCGTTTTCGCTCAGCACCCGTCTGCAGCTCGCATTCGGCTCGACCACCGCCGTCGATCTGGCGGCCGGAGCCAGCAGCGGCAGAATTCCTCCCGCGCCGGTCCCGATATCGACCCAGTCGCGGCCGGAAACGATCCTGCCATAAGCGGCGGCACGGCGCCGGTCGTCGTCGTTCGGCTGCAACGGCACAAAGCGGATTTCCGTCTCCGGTTGCGTGCTCTGGGCTGGAATAATTGTGACATGTCCTTGCCGTGAGCCGTAGTGAGCAATATCCATGTGGTCGATGCGGCCGAGGACGATGACCCCCGACCGGCTGCAGCGCAGCACCGGCACATCCTCGCGGTCGCGCACGCGCGGCTGGTAGAGCGCAAACGAATCCGGATCGGAAAGACCCAGATCGCAGAGCATTTGCATCAAGGCATGCATGGGATTCTTGCCGGACGGCGCGAGGTCGCTGCGCGATGTTGCCGAATTGGCGCGCCCTGACATGCGCGGTCAGACCGGGGAGCCGGCCACGAGGCTCGGGAAAGCTTCACGCTCGCCGCCAGGCCGTTCTTTTTTCATCGACTGCAACAGGGCGTCGACCGCGGGCTTCACGATCTCGGCCAGCCGCGCGGGATCGAACCCGCTTTCATGCACGAATGCGCCCATGTCGAAGGACGTGTCGCGCATGGCCTGCAGCAGGCGGCGGCCGTCGCGCTGCGCCTTCTGCGCATCGAACTCGCCGCGCAGGATGCACTCGACAAAAGGCTTAATCTGCGCGTGGTCGCGCACGACCTCCACATGATCGAGGAAATTGTGGATCATGTGCCGCCCGAATACCAATGCCGGCTTGCCGATGATCGCGGCTTCGATTGCGGCCGTCCCGGCGAGACAGGCGGTGATCAATGCGTCGCGCTGCATGTCCAGCGAGGAAGCCTCGAAGGGCAGCAGCACGACGTTCTTCAGGTCCGTGAGCTGCCGGTAGAAGCCGGCCGGCCGGCGGCCCACGGCCACCAGATTTTCCTTGATCGCAAGCAGCACCCCGGCCGGAAGCGCGGCCGCCGTCGCCATCACCGCGGCCTGCTGGCTTGTATATTCGGGGCTGGTGACGATCCAGTTGGTTTCCAATTCCTTGTGCAACGGGAAATAGACAAACCGGCTGCCGCGCAGCCGCTCCGAGACATCGCGGGCGAGCGAACGGTACAGCGAATATTCGCGCATCCGCCGGATCGGACCGAGCGCGACATCCACGATTTCCGCTCGCGCACCTTGTCGCAGCATCGCCTTCCCCGCCATGCGGACGATGCCGGTAAGCGAACGCTTCACCGCCGCCGGCCACGTCAGCTGCACCTGGATGCGCTCGAACTTGGTGGCCGCGGCCGAATAGGATCTCTTTACCGGCTCCGGAGCGGCATCGGCGAGTTCGCGGAATCGCGCTTCGAGTCCCGGACTGCGCCGATATTCGTCCTCCGACCAATAGCATCGGTTCTCGAGTCGTCCAAAGCTCAGCAAACGCCATGCTACGCCTTTGGCGCGGGCGATGACCGCGGCCTCTTTCGGCGCGTCAATGAACAGGTCGACGCCGCGTTCCTCGATTTCGCGCTCCCAGAACGCAAGCTGCTCGGAGATCGCGTGCAGAACCTGGTGATAGCTCGCACCGGCGACGGCCGGATCGCGCGGCGTGCGCGCGCCGCCCGGGCTGTATCCACGGCCGAGCTGCCGGCGGTCGAGCCCGAGCGTCTGGTAGGTCTCGCCGATGGCGGCTTCATACCCGCGGGCGCGCGCGACCACGGCATCCGGATCGGCGATATTCGCGGCCAGTGAGGCCGGCAGGTGCTCGCACAGGACGATCTCGTCCCACGGTTCGCCGCGGCTGCTTTTCAGCAGTCCGCTGCGCTCGGATTCGGAGCGCGAATAAAGCACCACCCTGCAATGCGTGCGGGATTTGAGCTCCCGAACGATCGCCCGGAGATAAGGGATGGTGTAGCTGCTCGCCACCATCCCGACGCATTTCGGCACGCGATTATGCATGCTGGTGTTGTTCGTTCATTTGACGGCCGGCGCCGTATATCCCATCGGCTGTATAGCAAGGTCGATGCTCGGCGTGTGATGCAGGACGCCGGCGCAGCAGACGAAATCGAAGCTCGCGTCGGGGAACGGCAGATCGAGCGCCGATCCGAACTGGAATTTGAGATTTGGAATGCCTTTGGTGCGCTCGCGCGCGACCGCGAGGCCGGACTGCGAGATGTCGCATCCGGTGACGTTGGCGCCGTGCATCGCCATCGCCAGAGCATAGCGGCCGCTGCCGGTACCGACGTCCAAGCAATCCTTTCCGGCAAACCAGCCGAGGTCGAATCCGTTGGCGGTGAAGCGGGCGCTGAACAGCGCGACGGATTCCTTGTATTGCTGGTCCGTCAGTTGCGCCCAAAGCGGCCCGAAAAGCTCGCCCGTTCGGCGTTCATTTGTTGTCAGCGACATTGATCACCTTTTCTGACAGGCGCAGCGGCGCCGCTGCAGCGAACCGCTGCCACAGGCATGGATGGACGGCCGAAGGGCGCGCGTTCCTTGCACAACGTTCCGCCGATGTACAGCGTGCAGCCGACACCGGTTCCGAACCGGCGCGCCCGCGCCCTGAACCTGCTGGACAGGACGATCCCAAGACCCATCATTGCAGCACAGCCGACGGGCGTCCGCGCTTGATCACAAGGTCCGCGACACGGCCGGCGGCGCCAAACGACAACCCGGAACAACGCGCGCGCAGGGCCTCGATGCGCTTCGGGTCGGAGGCGAAGCGCGACGCGCGTTCGAGCGCCGCATCCGCATCCTCGGCGAGCTCGCCGAGCCCGGCGTCCTGCAAGGCGCGGGCATTATGTCCGATCTCCTCGTGATCGACGGCCTGCGGCCAGACGATCCAGACCGCGCGCGCCAGGCAATCGGTGACCGTGCCCGCACCCGGACGCACGATTGCGGCAACCAGCCGGCGATACATCGCCGGATCGTAGCTCGCCGGCACCATCCAGGCAGGCGGCTGCGGCGGCAGCAAACCCGGCTCGACATGAACGAGCGTGAAGGGAGCCGGCGGCGTCTCGCGCCGGCTCAGCCGCTCGATCACCGCACGCAGCGCATCGGTTGCTGCCGGCTCCGCGCCAAGCCCGATCGAGACGAGCAGCTCCGTGCGCTGGCTCGGGCACAGCCCGATTTCGTTATCGGCGAAAATGCCGACATCCTCGTACCGGGTCGCGCTCTTCAGCTGCTCGGAGGCGAGCAGGCCGGTCCCCAGCATGCGCGGCCGGTGCGCGGCGAGCCATGCATCGACCTGGCGCGCATGCGTGCTGTCGGCATCGTGCAGCACGAAGGTCCACAGGAAATGTCCGAGCAGGATGGCGTCGGGACGCCGCGCCAGAATTTCCGGTAGCGAATCCGAGATCACGAGGTCATAGGCTTCGAGATCCGGCAGCCGCTCCGGCCAAGCAACGGTTTCGCGCGCGCCGCTGCGCCAGCCCTGCGGCGTGGAATGGGTGCGGAACGCAATGGTCGGCATGTCGAGCCGGGTCGATGCGTCGCCCGGGACGAACAGATCGCAGCGCGCCCCGCGCTCGCGCAAGGCCGCGGCGACCGCTGCCGAGCGGCGGACATGCCCGAAGCCGTTGTCGCAGGCGATGACGGCGCAGCGCGGCGGCGTCATATAGCCAAGCGTGGCATAGACGAATCCGGGCTCGGCCTCAATCTTGATGCGGTCGATCTGCGCCATGCCGTCGAAAACGAGATGGACGCCGCCATTCCCGGCGCTCAGGTCCCAGGCCAGGTTGCGCCGGTCCTGCGTGAGGACAAGGATCGCATCGGCGTCCGCGATGGCCGCCGGAACGTCGCTTGCCGCAACGGCAGTCCCCGGCGGCGCAGCCGGGCCGTCCGGATTCCAGACAGCACTCGTTGCTCCGAAAGCGTTGAGTTTCCCCGCGGCTGCCTCGACCGCGGCGCGTTCAGCCGGAGACCGCGCGCCGGCAGCGAGAATGAGCACGCGCAATTCTTTGAGCACCATGCGCCGCCGCTCGGCGAACCGCGCCACCACGAGCGCCGGGTAATCGGCGAGGTCGCCTTGCACCTGCGCCGCATACTCGGTCAGACGCAGTCCCAGCATCCGCGCCTGCATGCTGGCGGGAGCGCCGACGGAGGCCGGCGACAGGCCGGGAATGGGCGCGCCGGGAATCCCGTTTTCGGATGCCGCGATCAGCCGGTGCACATTGATATTGTGCCGGTCGGCGACGAGGAGGAGTTCGTTGGCGAAAGCGAGATTGAGATCGCGAAAAGCAGGGCCGGCCAGCCCGGCAATCTCCGCCGCTTCAAGGCTCGGCAATGTGTTCACGAACGGCGTGAGCATGTTCCAGAACGCGGCCGCCCGCCCGCTGCAGCGCGCCGTCAGGCCGCCGATGTTGCGCGCGGCGCTTTGCAGCTCGGCCAGCGCCGCACCGGGCACAAACGCAGCCGGTGTATGCGCGAGGCAGAAATCCGCTCCCGCGCGCAGCCCCGAGACCTTTTGCAGCGTCTCGCCCAGGACATGGCGTGTCGTGCCAACCGGCGCGGGCGAACACAAGATGACGGTATCGCCGCTGCGCAGCCGCTTGCCGAGCGCAGACGCAAGCGCGCGGAGCGGATTGAGATCCGCGTTACCGGTGCTGTCGGGGCCGATCTCAAGGGCAAGCACGTGAAT